>JAOZPU010000020.1 GCA_029932585.1 Spirochaetia bacterium
TACTATGCACTTCATACATTGGTGCTCTCACTGTAAATCCTCCTGGCTGGAGTTGTTTTTTTGTTATGGTCAGTATATATTTTACATATTAGGGGTAGTGATTATGAAATTCAACATTGTTTTGGAAAAAAGTGAAGATGGTGGATATACTATCACAGTTCCATCACTTCCAGGGTGTATTAGTGAAGGTGAGTCTAAGGAAGATGCATTAGAAAATATTCAGGAAGCTATAGAATTGTATCTTGAACCTGTTGAAGATGATACCATATTCTCCATGGAAGCAGAAGTTCTAGAACTTAGTTTATGAGCAAAGTTCCTAATATTAATTATAATAAAGTAATATCAGCTCTGAAACGTGATGGTTGGGTAGTTGTTAGACAAAAAGGCAGTCATATTTGATTACAAAAACATCTTGATGAAAAAGTTTTAAAAATTACTGTACCTGCACATAGACCGATAAAACGCTCCACATTAGCTCATATCTTAAAACAGGCACGTATTTCACTCGAAAAATTTCTTGATTTACTATAATAATTATGTTGGGAAAAGCTGGATAATAATAGATTTTTTTGCAACATATTATATTCCCTGCAAAGAGGAAATCCCCGAATTGGAGGGCTTACTGGAATTCTGTTTCAGTTTCAGAGGAACCACAAATAATATCAAAGGAAGATGTGCATATAGCTGTTTTTTCGATAATTGACCCGGAAGTTTTCCGGTTTTATTCTGAAGATGTTACCAAATCCCTTGAAATTAAGAATCTTTCTGATTTTATTGCTTAATAGTCTGGAGATTAAGAAGGCCGACCTGCGATTACTTCTCTTTCATGGATCATTAAAAACTGCCAGACAGCTTGCAGTGGAAAACTCTTCACTGGATGTTATAATTACTGGCCATGAACAGCAAATTTCAGATGGAGAAATGGTTGGAAGAACTATAATTGTTTCTCCAGGAGGAGAAGGAAATATGTTGGGGCATCTGTTTGTTTCTTCAGAAGGTAAAGTGTTCTCTTGTAAAAATGAATTTATCACTTTCAATTATCTTACAGATCCTGATGACAATTTGATTCGTGGCAGGATCGATGAGTACACTAAGATAATGACAGAAAAGTTGAAATAGAATCTTGACATATATAATATATATACTTAAAATATATAAAAGGGGTATATATGAAAGCTACACTAAATATTCCAGATACAATAATAAATGAAGCTCAGGAATTGTCAAATCAAAAAACCAGGACTGCTGTAATAATTAAAGCTTTGCAGGAGTATACACGCATGCTTAAAAGAGAGAAGCTTCTTAGCTTTAGAGGCAAAAATCTACTAGTAGATGGGTTTGATTTTAGTAAACTCCGGGAAAAAGAGAATGATGAAATACACATTGGTTGATACCTGTATCTGGGTAGATTTCTTTAAAGATTCCAATACCTCTGTAAATGACAGGCTTGAAAAATTAATATCTGAAGATAGTATATTGATATCTGATGTAGTCCGAGCAGAACTTCTTATTGGTGCCAGAGATAGAATAGAGATGGGGGAGTTGAGTTCTGTTCTGGATGGATTAAATCTTGCCAAAATAGAATCTGAAACTTTTATTAAAGCAGGAGAATTAGGATTTATAATGCGTAGGGCAGGATTCACATTACCACTGACTGATTTAATCATAGCAGCTCAGGCAATTCAACTGGAATCACAAATCTGGACATATGATAAACATTTTTTCACACTGGAGAAAATCTTAGAGATTGATCTTCTCTATAGACTGAAATAAGTACTGCTTATTCACACTTCAACAAATATCTTTTGCAATATTACTCCTTATCACATATACTAAATGAATTATCCTTAAGAAAGGTGTAGAATAGTATATTACAGTGGCTCCGGCCCTTATAAAATTGGAGGAATGAATGGGATTATTAAGTAAGCTGAAAGGTGAGTTTATTGATATTGTCGAATGGCTTGAAGATGATGGAGAAACTCTTGCATACAGATTTGAGAGATATGGTAATGAGATTAAAAATGGGGCAAAGCTCACAGTAAGAGAAGGCCAGGTTGCTGTCTTTATAAACGAAGGACAAATAGCAGATGTTTTTCAGCCTGGAATGTACGAACTTACAACAGCTAATCTTCCAGTTCTTTCTACCCTTAAAGGCTGGAAATATGGTTTTAACTCCCCTTTTAAAGCAGAAGTAGTTTTTATGCCAACCAGAGAAGCCGCTGGTTTCGGTTGGGGAACACCCGGACCTTTTAGAATGAGAGATCCCGAATTCGGTCTTTTGGAAATGACAGCACGGGGACATTTTTCTTTCCATATTATGGATCCTGAAAAATTTATTAGAAACGTTGTTGGTACAGATGGTGAATTTACAAAAGAGGAAATTGAAGATAGATTAAGAAAAAGATTTGTTACAGAAGCTATTTCCGGTATAGCAGAATCGGGAAAGTCTTTTTACGATATGGCTCAGCATTATGATGATATAAGTCAGACCCTAAAAGAAAGAGTAGATCCCATATTCCTTGAAAAATATGGAATAGGTCTGGATGATACATCAATTCAGAGCATAGATTTAACTGAAAGATCTGCAGATAAGGTAGAGTCCAGAGATGAACTTATGTTTGCAGGTTCAAGAATGAACGACTATGAACGAAAAGCCAGAGCAGATGCAATGCTTGGACTTGCCAATAATGAAGGCATGGGCGGCGGTATGGCAGCTGGTGGAATGGGTATGGGAATGGGTATGGCTATGGCTGGGCAAATGGGCGGCCAGAATCAGCAGTATCAGCAGCAACCTCAGGGAGGAATGGCTCCTCCTCCACCTCCAATGCCGGCTGCATTTCATGTTTTAATTAATGGACAGCAAGCTGGACCTATGGGAACCCAGCAATTACAGCAGATGATAGCACAGGGTCAGGTTAATGGTCAGTCCCAGGTCTGGAAACAGGGAATGCCTGCATGGGCTATGTTATCAACCGTTCCTGAATTGGCTGGTCTACTGTCTGCAGGAGGACCTCCTCCACCTCCTCCATCAGCATAATTTTAAGTAAAAAATTGTTAATGGAAAAAGAAAAAGGGGAGGAGAGTATATATGAGTGATGTAGATTTTAAATGTAAAAATTGTGGAGGGGATCTAACTTTTAGCCCTGGAACTCAGGCATTGAAGTGTCCATACTGTGGTACAGAAAACGAAAATCCCGATATTGCGCCGGAAGTTCATGAAGAGCTTGATTTTGAAAGTGCAAAAGCAGCATTCAAAAATAGTGAAGATACAATTGAGGTCCAAATAGAAAAATGTAGTGCCTGTGGTGCAGAAGTAACTTTGGAACCAAATATAACAACTGCAAAGTGTGATTTTTGTGGAACAGACATGGTTGTTAGCGGTAAAAGTCATAAGGCTATGAAGCCTCAGTATCTTCTGCCATTTAGTATTACAAAAGAAGTGGGTAAAAAGAGCTTTCGTGACTGGATTGCAAAACGAAAATTTGCTCCGAATGCGTTAAAAAGGCAGGCCAGGTTATCAGAACCTGTGCATGGTATCTATTATCCTCACTGGACATTCGATTCTCAGACAGAATCGAATTATACAGGAGAAAGAGGAACGCACTATACAGTACAGGAAACACGAACAGATAGCGAGGGGAAGGAAGTAACTGAAACTGTAACAAAAACCAGATGGAGAAGTGTTAAAGGTAATGTAAGCAGGTTTTTTGATGATGTTCTTGTTGCAGCCAGTACAACCTTAAAAAAGAAACTTACTTCTAAATTAAATGATTGGGAATTTAGTAAAATGGTTTCCTATGATGATAAGTATCTTAAGGGATTTAAGGCAGAGTCCTATTCAATAGAATTGGAAGAAGGTTTTGAAGAAGCAAAAATTGAAATAAATTCTGTTATACGTAGTGATATTAGACGGGATATAGGTGGAGATGAGCAAAAAATTAATAGAGTGGACACAGCTTATAATGCAATAACTTTTAAATATATTTTACTGCCTATCTGGGTTGTAGTTTATAAATTTAAAAATAAGTACTATCAGGTTTTAATTAATGCGAGTACAGGTGAAATTGCAGGAGAACGGCCTTTTAGCGCAGTAAAGATAATTGGTCTCATACTGGCCATTCTGGCAGTAGGTGGAATAGGGTATCTTATCTACTATCTAGTTTCTAATGGGACTATATAAAAACGCAGAGGAGAGCAGGAGCAGAAGAATGGAAAATATTAATTTAACAGGCCCTGAAGCAGGGATAGCACTTTCGACTCTGGTTGCATTTAGTGATGATAATCCTTCGATCGAAGAAGTTGCAGTAATGCGTAAATATTACAAGTTTGAGGATGTAGAATCCTTTCAGAACAAGGTAGATGCCGGGGGTTATAATTTCCCTGGAGACTTTTCTGTCCTTGAACCTATAATTATGGAAACTTTGAAAGCCCAGGATAGAGATTTTCAATTAAGAACTTTAGCAGTTGCTCTGGTTCTTGCACATTCAGATGGTGTTTTTGATCAGAATGAGATGAATGTTCTTAATAGATTCTGTATTGGCTTGGAGCTTAGTCTTTCAGATGCCGATCAGTTTTCAAAATTTCGCCTTAAGGAAATTGATGAAGTAACAGGTTATGGTGATTTTAAAGATTTTGATAATCTGTTAGCAAATTTGGATATTAATCTAACAGTGGAAGAAGCAGGTGCTGCTCTGGCAATACTTGTTGGCTTGAGTGATGATGATCCATCTGATGAAGAAGCGGCAGTTATGCGTGAATATTTTTCTGTTCAGGTAATATCTTCGCTAATGAGTAAGGTCTCGGATTCAGGTAATAAGTATCCCGAAGATCTGGAAAATACAAAAGATAGTATTTTTACTGCCCTACGACAGGCTGACAGTGATATTCAGAAAAAATATCTGGCAATTGCCTATAAGGTTGCTGCAGCAGATGGTTTTGTTGATGAAGCTGAACTTACACTTATACAGGAATATTGTGTTGAATATGGTATTGGTGTTGTAGAATTAAAGGATTATTTTAAGGCTGATATTGCTTAAACTATTGTTTTTAATATGGGCATGACCCCGTGTAAGGGCGATTCATGAATCGCCCCTACACGGGGTCGGGCTATGCGGGGGTTCCGTATTTTGTTAACGTAGGAGAACGCCCGCAAGGGGCGCACCTACAATAACAAAACACCGCCTTCGGCGCCCCTTCTATCCCTCATGCGTTGTGTTTCTATTAGTTCTCTTCCAAATATTCGGCTACTATTTTTTTCCCTTCGTCTTCGTCTACTTTTCGCAGTAGAACTGCACCTAAGAGAAATAGAATTAGTATTGAGAGCATTCCAATTCTGTTGCTTCCTGTTAATACAGTAACAAGACCAATCATAAATGGTCCTAGAACAGCTGCGAACTTACCAAGCATGTTATAGAATCCAAAAAATTCTGCAGATTTACTTTCAGGAATAAGTCTTGTGTAATAACTTCTGCTTAATGCCTGTATTCCACCCTGAAAAATGCCTATCATCATTGCAAGAATATAAAAATGGAGTGGAGTCTGCATTAAAACTCCAAAAACTGTAATAATGGCATATCCAATTATTGCCACCTGAATTGCTTTTTTTACACCTATTTTTTGTGCAAATTTGTGGTAGAGAAGAGCCGCGGGAAATGCTACAAACTGAACCAGAAGAAGTGCAATAATTAATGATTCTGCAGGAAATCCCAAAGAGGTTCCATAATCCACAGCCATTTTTATAATAGTATCCACACCATCAATGTAAAACCAGTATGCTAAGAGAAAGATTCCAACAACTTTTAAATGTCGAATCTCAGTTAAAGTACCTTTTAGCTGTTTCCATCCTGCAGGTATAGCTTTATAAAATGGCATACTGTCGTTATTTTTTGGTTCTTTTACAAAAAGGAAAACTGGAAGTGAAAATACTATCCACCATACTGCAACACTAATAAAAGAGAGTCTTATACCTGTTGCTCCATCAGGAATACCAAATAATTCAGGTTTTAGATACATAAGTACATTGACTACAAACAGCAGTCCTCCACCAATATATCCCAGGGCAAAACCAAGAGAAGAGACATAGTCAACCTTTTTCTCACTTGCAACTACTGGTAGAAGTGAATCATAAAATATATTACCACCGGAAAAGCCTATCGTTCCTACAATATAAAACACTGCAGCCATCTGCCACTGACCAGCCTGTACAAGCCACAAAGCTCCGGTCATTATTGCTCCTAAAAATGCAAAAAATCCTAAAAATCGTTTTTTTACACTTCCTTTATCTGCAATTGCGCCAAGTATTGGAGCCATAGCTGCTACAAGAATTGCAGCAATAGAATTTGCTGTTCCAAGATAAAATGTACTTGTCTGGACACTTGCACCTGTCGACCAGTATGCCTTAAAAAATACCGGGAAAAAGCCGGACATTACTGTGGTAGCAAAAGCACTGTTTGCCCAATCATAGAGAGTCCACGATAAAATCGCTTTTCTGGTGTCTTTCATAAAATCTCCTTTTTGTTAAGTTATTTTTATAAAGGAAAATATGAGATTAGCTCCTATTATTTCACTTTAAATTATTGTACTTTATAATTGACTTAATTGCATTGTTTTTTTTTGTTAAAAATCTACTTTTTAATTAGAAAATGGGACACAGGGCAAAAAGCTTATAGTGGAGGATTTTAATTTGAAATATTTAATTGTACTTGGTGATGGTATGGCTGACAGACCCATTGAAATGTTAAAAGGGAAAACTCCCCTTATGGCAGTTAATAAACCTTATATAGATTCTGTAGCTCTTAATGGGAGGAATGGCATGTTAAAAACCATTCCTGATGATATGCCTACAGGAAGTGCTGTAGCGAATCTTGGAGTTATGGGTTATGATTCTCATGAATACTTTAAAGGACGTGGAGTTCTTGAAGCAGCCAATATGGGTATAGAAATTGATAAGGATGATCTTGTTTTTAGATGTAATCTTCTTAATATTACTGATAAAAAAATAATAAACCATTCAGCAGGGCATATTTCTACAAAAGAAACCAGGGTTTTAATTGAAGAGCTTAACAGGTCTATAAAAAGTATTCCTAAATTTATAAATATTAAATTTTATCCCGGTATATCTTTTAAACACATTTTAGTTATAAAAAATGGAGCAAGAGATGGAATTGCTGTGAATTGTACTCCGCCTCATGATCACCCTGGTGAAATATTTACAAATTTACTTGTTAAACCTTTAAATGAAAATAGTAATAAAATTGCAGAACTTATAAACTCTCTTATACTTCATTCTCAGAAAGTTCTTAGGGGACACTCTATAAATATCGATAGAATTAATAATTCAAAAGACCCTGCCAGTTCAATTTGGCCATGGTCTCCTGGTAGTAAGCCTGTTATGCCAAGCTTTAAAGAACTCTATAATTTAAAGGGTGCAGTCATTTCCGGTGTAGATTTAATTAATGGAATTGGTGTTTATTCCGGAATGGATGTTATTCGGGTAGAGGGGGCAACAGGATTATATAATACTAACTATGAAGGAAAAGCCGAAGCTGCTATAGAAGCATTAAAAACTCATGATTTTTTATATCTTCATGTAGAGGCTACAGATGAAGCAGGTCATGATGGTGATCTGGATCTTAAAATGAAATGTATTGAATATCTGGATAAGCGAATAGTTAAGTATATTTTAGATCATAAAGAGGAGATAGGTGATGAACTTACTATTGCCATTTTGCCTGATCATCCAACACCAGTTGAAATGAGAATTCATACAAGAGAACCTATTCCTTTTATTATAATGAAGCCAGGAGAAACTCCTGATAATGTACAGGTTTATGATGAAGAATCAGCAAAAAAAGGTTTTTATGGTGAAATAGAAGGAGCAGAATTTATTAATCTATTGATCTCTTAAATACCGGTGACTGAGTGGTTTTGCTCCGCAAAATTGTATCGAAGTCACCGCCGTCGGTAATATTCTTCTTCCAGGCTGGCTGCATTTTTTACAGAATTACGCATCCATTCCAATAAAACGCTCTCTTTTTCTTCTGTACTTAGTGACCAATCAATTTTTGACATTCTAAGTCTATGGCTTAAATTGTGGAGACTCAGGGCACATGATACAGAAATATTAAAGCTTTCTACAAATCCATACATTGGTATTTTCATAAATTCATCTGCATTTTCAAGGACGGTATCAGAAAGGCCATGCATTTCAGTTCCAAAAAACAAGGCAATTTTCCCTTTTGGAAGATCAAAATCTTCCAGGTTTTGATCATCCCTGTGAGGAGTTGTCGCAACAATTCTGTAACCTTCTTTTTTTAAATTTTTTATGGCTGTTTTACTATTTTCCTTTTCTTTTTTATAATTATATATTGAAAGCCATTGGCTTGTACCCAGGGAGACCCCTGGATTAACCCTGTAAGAATTGCTATTTTCAATAATGTGTACATTTTGGATTCCAAATCCATCACAACTTCTTAGAACAGCACTTGCATTGTGGGGTTGATATATATTTTCTAATACTACAGTTAGGTATCTGGTTCTTTCAGACAGAATTTTATCCATTTTATTTAAACGTTGTTCTGTTATAAATGTTTTGAAATATTCAATAAGTTCTTTATCTGTTGTTGTTCCCATAGTTGATCAGACTCCTTTTACAGCTTTTAAGTGTATATCTTCCCTTTCATAAGTTCCTGTGTTACTATTCATACATGAATATACGACCAAAACTTGTACTCTTGCAGCTGGCAGCTGTAGTTGGATTTATTATAGCTTTATCGGTAATATTTTTCTATTCACAATCAATTCTCAAACTGAAAAATTTTCAAATTCATTCCGAAAAAGTTCTTGCAGGTGCGGAGCAGATAAAATCGAAGCTTGATAGAGTTATGATTTCCAATATTGATCTATTTGATCAAAAAACAGATATAATTAAATCTGTAAATAGTTTTGGAATTTTATTTAATCAATTCAGAGATACTTCAATTAGAAAAGTCATTCCTAAAGCAGATGCTTTAATTCTAGCTAAGCTTACAGATAGGTGGATTGATATGTATGAAACCTCCTTTCTTTCTTTATTTACTCAAATGGACCGTATTATTACTAGTCCTTATGCCGAGTTGGAAGGAACCAGTGAATTGATACGTATACGGTATAAACTTGTTGAAATTGAAAATTTTGATAATGAATTTCTAAAAAGTATTTTCCAGCTTGAAGGGAGTCTCCAGTTTGTAGGTATCAATACAAATAATTTTATGAATGATCTTCAGATTGAATTAAATTTACTTGGAGAATATACCCAAAAATCAATAACACGGAGTATGATATTTGCTGTTAGTATTTCTTTAGTAACTGTTATCTTTAGTATTCTTATTATTACCATTTTTTCCAGGCGTATGGGTTCCCGTATTATTCAGATACGAGATGCTATTGAATCATTATCAATGGGCGATTTTTCAAAAAAACTGGAAATAAAATCTGGAGATGAGTTTGAAAATTTTTCATATCATTACAATGTTTTTAAAAGTGAATTATGGGAAAAGCTTGAATCCGTCCTCGATTTTATGCTTGAGATAAGTGGATCTATTTCCATAGAAAGTAATCTCGACAGGGTTCTTGAAATAGTTGCCGATTCTGCAGTTAAAAATACAGCTGCAAATGCAGGTTCAATATTTTTAGTTGATGAACACGATGATTCTATGATTAAGCAAAAAATTGCAATTGGACTGTTACCTCCTCTTTTTAATGTTCCTTCTGACTATACAAAGGATGTTGAAAAATTAGTAGAAATTGTTAAGAATACACCAATTTTAACAGGAGAAACAATAATTGGTAGAGCTGTAGAAACCGGACAAAATATATTTATACGAGATGTTCTTACTAAAAAAGAGATGAAACAAAATCAGCAGGAAGGATCTCTTCTTTATATCAGTTCAATAATGGTTGTTCCTCTTATAATTTCCGGTAGAGTTCTTGGTACAATTGTTCTTTCTAAAAATAGTCCAGGAGAGAACTTTACTGATATCGATTTTAATCATATTAGAACATTTAGTGACTATGCTGCTTTAACAATAGATAATATTTATAACTATCATGACCTTGTTGAAAAAAGTGAACTTCATAGAGAAATTAGAATTGCCGCAGATATCCAAAAAAATCTTCTTCCTGGAACTATCCCCGATACTAAAGGGCTTTCTTTTGCTGCATTTACAGAAGCTGCCAGAGGTGTAAGTGGTGATTATTATGATTTTTTTAGATTAGATAAGGATAAATCAGCAATTATTATATGTGATGTTGTAGGGAAAGGAGTTCCTGCTTCACTTCTTATGATCATGATTAGAACTATTATTAGACTTGCAGCCTCTCCCAGTAGAAATGCTGCACAAATATTGACAATATTAAACAAGGCCATAATAGGAAGAACTGAAGCCGATCAGTTTGCTACAATGAGTTTTCTAATATATGATGAAGGTAAAAGGGAGATTGCATATTCCAATGCTGCTCATTCACCTCTTTTATTGTATAAAAATAAAATAAGCTCTTTTGTTGAAATTGATACTCCAGGTTTACCTATAGGTATAGAAAGTACAGTAAGGTATGAACAGAAAATTATTACCCTTGAAAAGGACGATATTCTTACGCTTTATACTGATGGAATTACAGAGGCAAGAAATAGTTTGAATAAAGAATATTCCCAGTTTTCCTTGCAGAGAGTAGTAAAAAATGAATCCAGACAGGTACCTGAAAAAATTATTGACGCTTTGCGAATGGATTTAAAGAGCTTTGTTGGTGATTCAAAACAGCATGATGATCAGACAATGCTTGTCTTGAAGGCAATATAAAATAAAACGGATATTTACCCCTACTGGAACAACAACGACAGGGTAATAATATTTAGATCACTATCAGCTATTTGATCCACATGTGAATCAAAGTAAATTTGCTGTTCTCTACAGGCTTCTTTCATATATGATAGGTAGTGCATTCCCATGTCGGAGTTAAATACGTCTTCAGATTCTTCCTGAAAAAAATCAATAAGTGATTTTTTATTAGTGTCAACAGTTTTTAGGTTGGAAATATTTTGCCTAAGTTTTTGATATTCTGTATCCTTATTATATATTATTATCTGCAGCTTATTATCAGTTCCAATTGAATTTGCAGTCCCTTTGATTTTCCATGAGAGTGTAAGAAATTCATTTTTACTTTCCAAAAATTTTATAAGTTCATTGCGTATTGTTGTATTATGAATAATTCTTCCAAAATCAATTTTATTTTTATATAATCGTGTTGAGAGTTTTTTTAACTGACTTATCTCTGCATTAATAGCAAATTCCATTATCATTAAAGATAAATATTCTGCAATTCGTGATTTTTCTAAATATTGTTTCAATAAATTTATTGTATCTTTAAAAAGCTGCTTATAATCAGAACTTTCTTGAGACGCAGACAGGATATACCACAAAAAAGGATTCAGATTGTTTAGGAACTTTTCTCCTATATTTTTTGATTTTTTAATTTCTTCAATAGTTAATTCTTTAATATCCGGTAAAACATTTATTGCTTCATTAGTAATATTTTCTTTAATTTGATCAATCATTTCCTTTTTCAGAGAAGGGAAATTTCTTATAGCTGTATTATTTAAAATTGAATTTTCATCTAATATATTTTTGGGGTTTGATCTATTCCAACTTTCTATAAATAATGAACGGGTAAATCTTTTTGTGATAATTTTTGAGAATCTCCGATAGAGAATCCCATAAAAAATTAATTTAGAAATGTCCATTATTTCACTGCGTTTTGCAGTAAATGCTGTTCTGGATAGTTCAATACGGGAAACATAATCTGCAATTATCATATTTTGTATTGAGGCAGCAGAAAACTCTTCCAGGCTCATTCCATAAGCAAGGGTGTTATTTGATAATCTCTTTTTATTAAGTTTTCTGTTATGGTTTCTGAAAAAAGAAACACCTTCATCTGTAAAGGTAATTATAAGTGGTAGGTTTATATTTGACCTCTTTTTAGAACTCATCAGTTACCTATTTGTTTAGATCTATGCCATGTTTCTTTTTCTCAAAATTCTTATAAACTGCAATACAATTTTTTTTGTTATTAAAAACCACTCCACCATCCCAGTATTCTAAAGTAGCAAACAATGCGTTCCCACCATCATTTTCATCACTTTTATCAGTTCTATATGCAAAATACTTTTCCATGGCATCAAAGTCCTGGTTTTCAAAGCACTCACTTCGTTTTTTGTTAAATTCATTCCAGTCTTCCAGCTGTTTAAAACCTTCACCTTCATCTTCAACAATTACATGAGCAAAACTTGTATCAAATGCAGCCCAAATTCTAACTTTTTTATTAATATCTTTATTATTGCCGTGTTTTACAGCATTTTTAATAAGTTCACTTATTTGTTGTTCTAAAAGGTTTATCTCTTTTATTTCCGGTGGAGCTTTTTGAACAATTACCATTGAAAAAAATCTTACCTGTCGAAAATCAGATTGAAATTCCTTAAGAAATAAACCCTCTCTATTAAGAAGTTTATTATTATCATCTATAATTATTTCTTTATGCTCAAACATTACTGTACCTTTTTTGCTTGTTCAATTTGTATTAGAGCTTCTTTGACAGATCCAACAATCGGGAAATACTGGGATAATTTTGTAAGCTTGATTACTTTTTCCACAGATCCATGTACATTTGATATCTTTAAAATTCTATTTAATTTCTTAATATTACTAAAGATATGAATAAGAACTCCTATACCACTAGAGTCTATATAATCAACTTTTGCAAGATCGACAACATAATTTTTAATATCTTTTGCAAGCATTTTGGTAACAACATTTTTGAGTTCAAAAGAGCTGTAAAGGTCCATGTCTCCTACAACTTCAATAATATAAGTTGAAGAGTACTTTTTAAGTTTAATTTCCATATTAGTTCCAGTTTCTCCAGATACTTAAAATTATCATTATATTGCCTATGCGTCAAGGATCCTTAAATAGTATTGGCGCTTATATTCGATATGGGCTCTTTAAAGAATTCATTATATGATACACCACATAAAGCTCTATTGACAATTAGATATAAAGTGACTACTATCCAGCAAAAGCTAGAGGCCTTTTGCGATATTCCTTACTACTTATTATATAAGTAATTAGTTCTTCTTAACTGTCTGTTAAAATTAAGATTTTGTAAGATTTGTAATTAGCCTATGTCTTAAATTTATCTTAACGAACAGGGTGGTATTATGAACAAATTTGAAGAAATGGGTATTGAGCCCATAATTATTAAAGGATTGGTTGATCTGGGTTATGAAACTCCGATGCCGGTACAGGAACAGGCTATTCCAATTTTACTTAACAGCGAGAAGGATCTTTTAGCTCTTGCTCAAACCGGCACCGGAAAGACTGCGGCTTTTGGTATTCCTATACTGCAGCAGATTGATATTTCAAAGAAAGTTACACAGGCACTTATTTTAAGCCCAACAAGAGAACTTTGCATGCAGATTGCTGGTGATCTTGCAGATTATTCAAAGTACAAAAAAGGTTTGAATGTACTTGCTGTATATGGTGGTTCAAGTATAGATACTCAAATTAGAGGTCTAAAAAGAGGTGCTCATGTAGTTGTTGCTACTCCTGGAAGGATGCTTGATCTTATTCGTAGAAAGCAAACGAACTTCTCTTCTGTTACAACTGTTGTATTGGATGAAGCTGATGAGATGCTTAATATGGGATTCAGAGATGAACTGAATGGTATTCTGGCCGAAACTCCTGAAAATAAAAAAACCTGCCTCTTTTCCGCAACTATGCCCAAAGAAATTGCTGGAATGGCTCGTAAATATATGAATGATCCTGAAGAAATTACTGTTGGAACAAAGAATAAAGGTTCTGATGATGTTTCTCATGTATACTATATGGTTTCAAATAAGGATCGTTACAAAGCACTGAAACGAATTGCAGATATGAATCCAAATATAAATGGGATAGTTTTCTGTCGTACACGTAATAACACTCAGGAAGTGGCAGAACTCCTTATTCAGGATGGGTATAGTGCAGATTCTCTTCATGGTGATCTTTCTCAGGCACAACGTGATTATGTTATGCAAAAATTTAGAAGAAAGAATTTACGAATGCTGGTTGCAACTGATGTTGCAGCAAGAGGCATTGATGTAAGTGATCTGACACATATTATTAATTATGAACTTCCTGATGATCCTGAAACATATATTCATAGAAGTGGAAGAACTGGACGTGCTGGGAAAAAAGGTGTTTCAATTGCCTTAGTTGGACCCAGAAAACGACATTCGATTAAGCATATAGAAAATAAACTTGGAAAACAATTTACCCGTGCTTCTATTCCAACAGGAAAAGAAGTTTGTGAAAAACAACTTTTTCATCTTATCGACAGAGTTAATAAGGTTGATATTAATGAAGAATTAATAGGTGAATATCTTCCTGATGTATTTAAAAAGCTTGAAGATCTGGATAGAGAGGCTGTAATTAAACATTTTGTCTCTTTGGAATTTAACAGATTTTTAGATTATTATCAGGATGCCAGTGATATTGTTGCACCTGAGGAAAATGGGCGTAATAGGAATGCCAGAGGGCAGAGTCATGCATCAAAACCAGGTGATGTCAGATTATTTATAAATTTGGGTAAGATGGATAAACTTACAGTTCCTGGACTTATTGGTTTAATAAATGATGCAACCAGAAGAAAAAATATACCTATTGGTAAAATTGATCTACTTAAAAACTTCTCCTTTTTTGAAGTAAATGAAGCTGTTGTTGATCTTTTAATTACATCTTTCAAAAAAGTTCACTATAAAGGTAGAAAGGTTAATATTGAAGTATCAGATAAAGCACCTTCCTATAACCAAAGACCGGCCAGAAGAGGTGGTCATGGAGGAGGAAGACCTTCTGGTGGTAGATCCAACTACGGTGGAGGGAGATCGTCCGGTGGTGGTAGTGGGAATCGATCATCATCAAGAAGACGATCCTATTAGGAAGATTCCAGAAAAACAGATGTGGGGACAGTCTGGTCGGAAGCAAGCTTCCTGCTCGACTATGTACCCTTAGTCACCCAGGATTTGCTTCGCAAACCCTGGGTGGGTCCTTACGGTTTATATGGTTTAATCGTCTATTTTTTTTGCTTTTGTACGGGACATTGCCCATAAAGTAAATTTCCTTACCCTTTTATCCGGATCATTTTGAAGAGCCTCGAGAATTTCTTCTCCCGATTTACTGGCTAGCTTTTCTAATGCCCTTGTAACTTTTACCCTTACATCCTGATCCGGATCTCTTGCTGCAAGAACAATTCCTCTAAATGCAGATTTAGTTCCCAGGATAGATAAAAAATCTGCTGCAGAACGCCTGATTCGTGGATCCCTGTGGGACAGTTTTCTTATTACATGTTCTACATATCCTGTTGTTTCAAGTATTTCAGTAATTGAGTCTTTTAGTGAGGATATATCTTCTGCAAGTAATTTCTTTAATGCTTCTTCTCCGGATTCTCCCATCGATTTAAAAATATTCATCATTTTATCCCGAAGAACAGGTGATGCATCTTTCATATTCTCTATTATTCTTGTGAGTGCTTTTTTTGATGGTTTTATAGCAAGTGCTTTCACAGCTTCTTCTTCTAAGCTTTCATTTTCATCAATAAGTTCAATTAGAATATCTATCGCTTTATTCTGATCCGACTTACTTAAACCAATAATTGCAGATTTCTTGACTACATTAACTTCGTTTTCATCTTTAAGTAACTCTGAAAAGCTACTTAACTTGTCCGCTGAGGCAAACTTTCCAAGAGCTTCTGCTGCAGCAATTCTTACTCGCTCAACAGGATCTCTTAGCATATTAAAGCTTTGATTTAACATTTTAGTTTCTTCATAATCAGAAAGAGCCCATATACTTGCAATTCTAACTTCCGGATCAGCATCAGAGAATGCCTCTTTTATAATTTTTACAAATTCTTTATTTTTTGTGCCAGGTAGACTTGCAATAACTGCTGCTCTTACTTTTCCATCAGGTTGTTTTAATAATTTTAGAACTCTATTATCAAATATTTCTCCTGCAAAATCAGATAACAAAGCAGAAAATTCTTTTGCTTCAGCTACAGGTAAGGTAGGAAGCTGTTCGATAATTGGCTGAATACAGTATGGTAGTTTATATTTTGCAAGAATTTGTAAAGCAGAAATTCTAACTTTATGGGAAAAAACAGTTCTACCTGCTTTTAATATAGTAAATAGTTCAGGAATTACAATATCTTCAGAAATTGAAGAGAGGGCGTTTACCAGTTCTTTTCTGGCATTAAATTTATTGTCAGTTAACAATTCAATTAAACTGGAAAAACTTAGGTGTTTAGTCTCTGGTGGTAAATTTTGCAGAATAAAATTTGATTTTATATCAATATATTTAACTTTTTTTAATTCCTTTAATAGTATTGTAGTTGCAGCTTCATCACCTCTTTCCTTTATACTCTCAACTGCAGATTTCCATATCATTTCATCAATTTCTTCATTTTTATTAAATATTTTTTCCGCATAATCTGATATTAATGTTTTGTCTCCAATATTTTTCAATATTAATAGAGCTGTATACAGAGCTGCTGGTGTGTCAATATTTCCTTTTAGGAAACCTGTTGTTTTTACTGCTGCTGCATTTGATAGAAGTTTTTTTGTTCGTTCCATTTCTACAGTATCTTTAAAGCTTATATTTTTGAGCATTCTGTTTAGAGTACCGGTTTTCTGGAGGAAAATTGCTGAAGGAAATCTTAATTCAAGATCTTCTCCATCAAGAAAGTTAAGCGCCGCATCAATATCCTGTTCACTTTCAGAGTTTAGGAATTCAAGTGCATGAAGGGCTTGTACGGGGCTGAGGGAAGTATAATCAACTGTATGTATATCGTTAAAATCTAAATTAATTCTTTTATAAGCAGATTCCCTAACTTCAAAACTGGGATCGTCCAGGAGATGCCCTTTCAATAAATCATAAATTTTTTCTTTGTCATCAATTACACATTCTTCAATAACTGATTTTCGTACCAAAGGGTGAGGGTCATCAAATGCTTCAAGGATTCCTCTTTTTGATCGGTCGGATTCTTCTGCCAGGAGTAATTTTATTGCAAAATAACGAACGGACCACTCCGGATCTCCGGCCATTTCTCTTATTTCATCCATTCTATTTTCAAAAATTAATATTGTGGCTTTTCCATCAAAAGGTTCCCCTGAGCTGCTAAGTGGTAATTGTCTTAGACTGCCAGGTTCATTTCCAAGATATTCTAATAGAAGTTTTGTTAATTTAGGTTTTTTCAAAGCTGCAAGAAAGCAGGAGAATAATCCCTGGTCAGGAATGTATTTTAATATTTTTTTAAAATATTGTTCTTTTGGTTTATCATTTAACTTTTGTATCCATATTCTATTAAGGCCGGTAAGTGAAATAATTTTATTGCCTGATCTATCTGCAAACTTTTCAATTACTGTAGAATATTTAGCAATAAAATTTGTTGAGTATATCTCATTTGAAAAACTGTCGTTCTCTAAAGATTCTTCAAGGTATTTCTTAAAAATTCTAATTTTTTTTCTACCGATCAGAATTATAATTATAACTGCAATAACTGTAATTATTGCTATCCCTGCGCCTATAAGAAGCCAAAGTGGAAGCTTATACACTGAATTTAATAAATTGTCCATTTTCTATCCTCTCTTTAGTTACTTAACTTACCTGCTTTAATACACTGAATATGTGTAATGCTTTATCTTTTCCTTTTACTTTGACAGGTGCCAGTTCTTTTAATTTAAATCGATCACCTATTAGATCTCTGGTTTGTTCTGTAATAATTACTTCTCCTGCCTTAGCTACCCCTTCAAGCCTGGCAGCAATATTTACTGTATCTCCAATAACAGAATAATCCATTCTTCTGGAACTACCCAGATTCCCTGAAATTAATGGACCGCTATGCATACCTATACCAACTTGCAGATGAGATGCTTTCCCATGGAAAAAATTTCTGCTTTTCGATTTTACAAGTTCTTGAATTTCTATTGCACATCCTACACCTGCAATAGCATCTTTATCCTGGTTTACAACGGGAACACCCCAGGCTGCCATTATGCAGTCACCAATAAACTTATCTATATATCCATTGTATTTAATAACTATTTCAACTGCCTCAGAAAAATATTCATTTAAAATTTCAATTATATATTCTGGCTCTTTCCCTTCACTAAATGATGTATAACCTCTAATGTCAGCAAAAAAAACAGTTGCATCTTTTTTACTGCCGCCAAGTTGTACCAGTTCAGGAGATTCCATTAAATTTTTAAGTACATCCGCTGACATATATCTGGAAAACATATCTTTAACAATTCTTCTTTCTTCCACAGCTAAATTTGCTTTTTGTTTTAATTCCTGCTCTTTCGACTGATCTGTAAAAAGAAGTGTTAGTCCTTCATGCTTTCCCATACGGCTTTTTAATGGAGAAATATTTAATGAAAAATCCATCTCTATATCATCTTTACTATAAATACCTTCCAAACCCAGAATCTCTCTATGGGAATCTGCTGATGATACTATTTCTTTTAATATTTTTTTATTAAGAGATTTATTAAAGAAAGTTTCCAGCTTATTGTCAATATTATTTTTGTTTAATTTCAATCGGTCAGCTGCAGCCTGGTTGAAGTAATGGATATTCCCATTACCATCAGTGGTTATCAATAAATTTGTCATAGAACTGAAAATACTTTCCTGATATCTTTGCAGAGCTTCAATTTCTTTTAGTTTTAGTTTTACTTCCTGAAATAGCTCTACGTTATGAACCATTCCTCCGGAAAGTCTTGTAAATGCATCAAGAAAATGAAGTTTATTTTTTCCATAAAAATCTTTTTGCTTTGAATTTAATATTAAAATTCCTATTTTTCTTTTTGCCGTATTTAAGGGGAGAACAATTGCACTGTTCATACTTTCATTTAATAAACTGTCCTGGAAAAATTTATCTTCTTTACTATGAACTATTAACGCTTCCTTGCAGTCTTCAATAAATTGTATTAGATCAGAATCCATTGAAAAGAAGGTAGGAACATTATATTTTCCTCTTTTAAAAACCATTTTTAAAGTATTATTATTTGTTTCTTTCATTGGGTAGGCATATAAGGCTCCTACTTCAGATTTGCTAATATCCTGTGCTTGTCCTACAAGGATAGAAATAAGAGAAGTACGGCTTTGATCTGTTGTCAGGAGGGCGCTGGCTCTAACAAGTTCTTCAATTGTTGCTATTCCCACGGTTATACCTCTTTATAATTAGGAATGTGTAGAAAAGCAAAGAAGTGACAGCTCTCCGAATAGTATATATCAATAATATTCCTAATTTGGCAATTGTTCATACTAATCATTTAACCAGGAGATTAATTCTCTGTCGATTCCCTCTTCATCACCGGTATTCAGAACCAGAAGTCTTCGCAGATGTGTAATAGAATCTACATCGGCGCCTTCAAATCTAAAACCTAGATAAGTATCTTTCTGATGGGCAATTCTGGCTTCAAATTCAAGTGTAATAATTGAATTTGGTAATTTAAGCATAACATGACATTTTTTTCCGGATGAGGGGCTTAGTTTTTTATGCATTTTTATAAGAGCACCCTTTAAAGCAATATCATATAACTCACCTGTATATATGATATCATCTATTTTGGCTGCTGCCTCTACATGAAAATTTATGCGCTTGAAATAGCGTTTGTTTTCCATAAAAACCTCTAAAAACAATGTAACCTAATACAAGGCAAAAGTCTATTAGTGAAAGATGAAAGTCTCTTGTCAATGTTCAGAATTGCAGATATTATTCTAAGCATGGAAAATATTAAAGTATTGTCAGTTGGCGGTTCTATTGTAGCACCAGATAAAGTGGATACGGTTTTTCTTACTAATTTTAAACAAGCCATTATTGAATATCTTAATGAAGATTTAGAAAGAAAACTGGTTTTTGTTGTTGGTGGTGGTGGACCTGCTCGTTCTTATCAAAAAGCATATAGAGAAATTGTTGAGCAGCCCGATACCGATTCCCAGGATTGGATAGGGATAATGGCTACAAGACTGAATGGAGAGCTTCTTAAAGGGGTTTTTGGAGATGAATGTCCCGATCCTGTTGTAACAAATCCTACTTCAATTAAAAAATTCAATGGTCGTATTTTAGTTGCAGCTGGCTGGAAACCTGGTTTTTCTACAGACAATGATTCTGTACTTCTGGCAGAGAATATTGGTGCAGATCAAGTAATTAATTTATCCAATATTAGTAAAGTTTACTCTGCTGACCCTAAAATTGATTCAACAGCTGTTCCTTTAGATAATATTTCCTGGTCAGAAATGAGAACGCTTGTTGGCGATAAATGGACTCCGGGAGTTAATGTCCCATTTGATCCTGTTGCAACAAAAAGGGCTTCTGAATTGAACTTAACTGTAATAACAGCTGCAGGAAATGATATAGAAAATATGAAAAAAATACTTGTTGGAGCTGACTTTGTTGGTACTACTATAGGACCGGAATAATGGAAAGAAAACTAAATTTTCTTGATGTTTTTAGTATTGCCTCGGGATCAATGATAAGCTCCGGTATATTTGTTCTTCCTGCCATAGCTTATAGTCATACAGGATCTTCTCTTTTTATCTCCTACCTTATAGGCGGAATAATTGCCCTAATAGGAATTTTGAGTATTGCTGAACTTTCAAGTGCAATGCCCAAGGCTGGTGGTGATTACTATTTTATATCCAGAAGCTTTGGTCCTCTTATGGGAACTATCAATGGTTTTTTAAGCTGGTTTGCTCTTTCTCTTAAAAGTGCATTTGCAATCTATGGTTTATCTGGTGTTGTTTATCTCCTTACGGGGATTAGTATGCCCCTAACTGCTATGGCAGCAACAATATTTTTTGTTTTATTAAATATAGTTGGTGTTAAGGAGGCCGCATTACTTGAGTTAATACTTGTTGCATTTTTAATTTCAATAATGATTGCTTATATTATTATGGGTTTCCCGGTAATAAACAAAGCTCATTTTATTCCCTTTGCGCCTATGGGAATAAACTCAATTCTTTCCACTGCAGGTTTTGTGTTTATATCTTTTGGGGGTCTACTTAAGATTGCAAGTATAGCAGAAGAAGTTAAAAATCCAGGGAAAAATATTCCTCTTGGAATGCTTGCTTCTGTAGTTATTGTTACTATTCTATATGTACTGATGATTTTTGTTACAACAGGTATTCTTTCACCTGAAGAATTTAAAACATCAATACTTCCTATTTCTGATGCAGCATCTATTTTTGCCGGAAAGCCTGGTTTTATTGCAATTACTATAGCTTCGTTTCTGGCCTTTATTACTACTGCCAATGCGGGAATAATGGCTGCATCCAGGTATCCTTTGGCTTTAAGCAGAGATAATCTAATTCCATCCGGTATTTCCAAAGTTTCAAAGCGTTTTAATACACCAGTTATATCAATTCTTGTAACAGGGGTTTTTATTATCCTGAGTCTTCAGATTGATCTTGAGATTTTGGTTAAATCAGCTTCTTCGGTAATTCTTATTGCATATATTCTTTCAAATATTTCTGTAATTATTCTTAGAGAAAGTAAGCTGTCAAATTACAGACCAGTGTTCAAAGTTCCCTTGTATCCATATATCCCTGTTTTAAGCATAGGAATGTATTTGTTTCTTTTAATTGACCTTGGCATGGAAGCAATAGAAATAAGTCTTGTATTTATAGTACTCAGTGTTCTTGTTTTTTTATTTTATGGAAGGAAAAGGTCAAAAAAAGAATTTGCACTTCTTTATCTTCTAAAAAGGATAATTGATAGTAGAATGCCTCAACATGGCCTTGAGACTGAACTTCGTGAAGTTCTTCGTCATCGGGAAGGAATACTGGATGATAAATTTGACCAAATGGTAAAGACCTCTGTAGTTTTAGATCTTGATGAGCATTATTCCCTGGATAATTTTTTTGCTAAAATTTCGGAGCCTCTTGGTGCGGACCTTGGAATAGATAGTGAAAAAATATTAAAACTTCTAAAAAATAGGGAGAATGAAAGTTCCACTGCAATTAGCTCTTTTGTTTCAATTCCTCATATTATTCTTGAAGAAACAGAAATTCTTCATATGATGATAGTCAGATGTAGAGATGGTGTTAAATTTTCTGAATCAGAAACATCTATTAAAGCAATTTTTTTAATTGTAGGTAATGAGGGGGAGAGGGTACTTCATCTTAGGCTTTTAGCATCTATCGCAACTTTGGTTCAGGAGAAAGAGTTTGAAGATAAATGGCTAAATGCAAAAGATGCTAATCATCTTCGGGATATGATTTTACTAAGCAGTAGAAAACGGTTTCCTAAGAGTGGAAAGTAAGAGTTACTTCGATACAATTTTGCGGAGCAAAATCACTCAGCAACCGAATGGCTGTTCCCTTCGGCCCCTGAGTGATTTCGTTATATCTCATATATTTTCCCCCAAAGAAATTGTATCGAAGGGATCGAAGGGAAAATCACTCAGTAACCAGTTTACTTAGATATCATTTACTTGATAAATTGGTTTCCCTCCTTTTAGTACAGCAAGGATATTCATAGCGGCTTTTGTTTTGAGTTCTACTTTCGATTCTTCACTATACCAGCCTGTGTGATCTGCCAGAATAACATTATCAAGCTTATGCAGAGGGCTGTCTAAAGGTAATGGTTCTGTTTCAAAAACATCCAGACCTGCCCCATTTATCCACCCATTAATCAAAGCTTCAATTACTGCTTGTTCATCAAGAACCGCCCCTCTTGAGGTATTAATAATAATTGAGTTTTTTTTCATAAAAGAGAGTTGTTTTTTCCCTATCATTTTTTTTGTTGAGTTATCCAGAGGTACATGAATAGAAATATAATCAGAATTGGATAATGTCTCCTCAAATTCTGCTGGAACAGCTCCGTTTTTCAATATTATTTTTTTATCAATATAAGGGTCTGAGACAAGAATCTTTGAAAATCCTAACCCTTTAATTTTCTCATGAAACCTTTTTCCAATAGCACCGTAACCAATAATACCCAGAACCTTATTTTTCATTCTATGTATAGGTTGATCATTATGAAGATTCCATTTTCCCTGACGGATCATTCTATCTTTGTAAGCTACTTTTCTTACACATCCCATTAGAAAAGCCAGGGCCTGATCAGAAACATCTTCAATTGAATAATCTGGTACATTTGCAACCCAAATACCTTTTTTTGTTGCTTCATTTACGTCTACGTTATCGTAACCAACTCCATAACGGGATATTATTCTGCATTTATTCAGGCCTGATATAATCTCTTTAGTCATTGGAAACAGGTTAACCAGTAATGCATCTGCATCCTGAATTATTTTTAAATTTTCTATTCTCTCTTCTCTGTTACTTTCTGGTGCAAGAATTATCAATTCTACACTTAACTCCTTTAAAACAGATTTTTCTTCAGAATAATTCCCATATCTATCATCTGTTACAACAACTTTGTGCATTTATCTTCTCCTTCCTGAACTATATATTCTCTTTTCATTAGCTGCCATATTAATTTTGTTAAATTTGCCTGTTTCAATTAAAATGAATTGAAATAATCATAAAACATGATATACTGTTACAAATATGTGAACGCTATTTCAGATATTGGAACAATAGTCTTGGAGTTTTTTTGTGAGTAATTCTGTAAAGAAAGCTTTTGAAATTATTAAGTTTATCTCAAATAATCAGGGTCGTCTTTCTTTGAGTGAACTTGGGCGACAGTTGAATATGAATAAAACTACTATGTTCCGTTATCTGGAGACTCTTGAAGTTTTAAATATTCTGGAAAGAAGGGATTCAAACTGGTATCTTGGAATTGAGCTATTTTCTTTGGGTCATAAAGTGGATGCAAATAGTCGAATTGTGGAAAAAATTCATCCCTGGTTAGTGGAAATAAGTGAACGTCTAAATGAAACAGTAAATCTTGTAGGTATGTACGATAACTCTGCTTTGTATCTTGATAAAGTGGAAAGCAATCGGGCATTGCAGATGAGATCACAGTTGGGAGATCATCTTCCTCTTCATTGCACTTCTTTGGGGAAAGCTATTCTTTCCTGTTTACCTCTGGTAGAAGTAGATAATATACTTAGTATAATCGAGCTTAAACCCTATACATCCCATACTGTTACCAGTATAGATGAATTAAAACAACAGATAGATTTTGTAAATATAAATGGGTACAGCCTTGAAAAGGAGGAACTTGAGCCAGGACTTTCCTGTATTGCAGTTCCTTTGTATATTCAAACAATTGATTTTTATGGTGGCCTTAGTTTTTCAGGATCTCCGGATAGATTTACAGAAGAGAAGGTTAGGGAGTTATCCGGGGAACTTAAAAAGCTGGCAGCTGGAATTATTACCATGTTTTGAATGAAACTTACAGCTCAATCGGCACAGGTTCACAGATAGCAAATACTTTAAATTGGAGAATTCTTACCCTTTGTGCAAAGGGGTCATGTCTAATATAGTTAATTATAATGGCTTCTGAATAAGCTGTAAAAGTAATATATGAAATATTTCAGTATTATCCTGACACTTCTTTTTTTCTTGTTATATCCCTTAGTTCTCAGACAATGAATATATATTCTGTGAATGTTGCTCCC
>JAOZPU010000140.1:0-1885 GCA_029932585.1 Spirochaetia bacterium
ATATCTGCAAAAACAGTTGCAGGTAATATAAGAATTACCAGAAAAAAAGCAATTATTACAATTTTTTTTATCATTTTCCTCTCCTCTTTTTGTTGCAAAAATTAAATATCATATATTAGTAAAATTGTACAGGAAAGCCACTAAAAGGAGGCAATAGCTTCAAGGCCTGCCTTTTCTACAATTTTCAAACCATGATCAATATCCTCTACCTTAAAAATAATTACAACGCTGCCTTTCTCATTAATAAGAGAGGAGTACAGGTATTCAATATTTACACCATCTCTATTAAAAATTTCCATAACTTTGTTAAGGCCTCCTGGCTGATCGTCAAGAACAATACCAATAACATCTGTCAGTTTCGCTGTAAATTCTGTTGATTTAAGAACTTTCATTCCTTCATCCGGCTTATCTACAATTATTCTAAGTATTCCAAAATCTGCTGTATCTGCTATAGAAATAGCTCTTAAATTTATTCCTGCATTGGCAATAGTTTTTGTAACTTCTGCAAGTCTTCCTGTTGTGTTTTCTAAAAATACTGAAATTTGTTTTACTTTCATTTGTTTCCTGCCTTTGGTAGATCTCTTTTATCTATAACTCTTTTAGCCTTACCCATACTTCTTTCAATTGATTTAGGTTCAACCAGTTTAATATTTAGTGATATTCCCAGCTGCTGTTTCATTTCATTGTGTATTCTATTTCTTATAGTCTCCAGGTCCTTAGTTTCATCAGAGAAAAAACTTTCTTCCACTTCCACCTGGAGTTCTACATTATCCAACTGAGAAGATTCTCTGTCTATTATAATTTGATAGTGAGGTTCTGTATTTTCTATTTTCATTAGAATATTTTCTATTTGAGAAGGAAAGACATTTACCCCTTTAATAATAAGCATGTCATCATTTCTTCCAAGAAGCCTATGCATTTTTATAGTTGTTCTGCCGCATGAGCATTTATCTCTAAAGAGCCATGTTATGTCTCTGGTTCTGTATCTAATTAATGGGGTTCCCTCTCTGGAAAGAGTTGTAAAAACCAGTTCTCCCTTCTCTCCTTCAGGCAGCACTTCTCCTGTTTCTGCATCTATTATTTCCGGATAAAAGAAATCTTCATTAATATGCAGACCATTCTGTTCCTGACATTCACATGAAACTCCCGGACCAATTATTTCTGTAAGTCCATAAATATCGTAGGCTTTTAGATTAAGTTTTTTCTCAATTTCCACTCTCATATTGTCTGACCATGGTTCTGCTCCGAAAATACCTGCCTTTAAATCAAAATTACGAAAGTCCAACCCACTTTCACTGGCAACTTCTGCCATAAATAAGGAATATGAAGGGGTGCAGGTAAGTATTGTAGATTTAAAATCCTGCATATATTGAAGTTGTTTTTGAGTATTTCCTGAGGAGATTGGAATAACTGTTGCTCCTACAGGCCCTCCTCCATGATGAACTCCAAGACCTCCAGTAAACAATCCGTATCCATAAGCATTTTGAATTGTATCTGTTTTATCTGCTCCAGCCATAGCAAGACATCTTGCCATTACTTCAGACCAGAGTGTTCTGTCATTCTCTGTGTATGCAGCTACTACCGGAGTTCCTGTAGTTCCGGAAGATGTGTGAATTTCTACAATATCATCCAAAGGGGTAGAAAGAAGACCATAGGGGTAGGTTCCTCTCATTTCATCTTTGGTTGTAAAAGGTAGTTTACTAATATCTGAAAGAGATTGTATATCTTCGGGTTTTACACCAATTTCATCAAATTTCTGCTTGTAAAATGGAACTTTTTCATAAACCCTTTTAACAAGCTCTTTTAATCTCTCCAGCTGCAGTTTCTGCATACTGGTAATATCCATAGCCTCAATTTGTTTATTATAAATCACTTATTTCCTCCT
>JAOZPU010000140.1:1985-7607 GCA_029932585.1 Spirochaetia bacterium
TCTTTCATCTACAACTCTAATAGCTTTTCCTTCCTGTACTGGCAGTACTCCCGGTTCATGAAGTTCTACAGTAGGACTTATGGTTATAGAGGCCCTGAGATTATCTATAATCCGTCTTTTCAGGGCATTCATATCTCTTGCATCATCAGAAAAAATTGCTGGTCCCACTTCTGTTTGAACTATAAGTCTATCCAGTAACCCCTCTTTTCTTACAAGTATTCTGTAATTAGTGCCAACCTCCGGCATTTTCATAATAACTTCTTCTATTTGGGAAGGAAAGACATTAACGCCATTAATAATAAGCATATCATCAGTTCTTCCTTTAATTCTATCAATTCTTCGGGATATTCTACCACAGGAACATTCCCCTGGAATAACCCTGGTTAAGTCTCTTGTCCTGTATCTTAGTATTGGTGTTGCATCCCTTATTAAAATTGAAAGAATAAGTTCTCCTGTCTCTCCGTCGGGTAGTTCTTCCAGAGTATCTTCGTCAACAACTTCCATATAGTAGGAATCTTCCCATAGATGCATCCCCGCTTTTTTATCGCATTCAAATGCAACGCTTGGTCCATTCATCTCTGAAAGACCATAGGAATTATATGCATCTATTCCAAAAAGCTTTTCAATTTTCTGACGGATCTCTTCTGAGTGGGGTTCTGCCCCGACAAGAGCTTTTTTTAGTTTAAAATCTGATAGTTTGTATCCATATTCTTCCATTTTTGAATACAAATACAACATATAACTGGGGGTTGCATGAACCACAGTGCTTTCAAAGTCTTTCATTAGCTGAAGCTGCCGTTTGGTATTTCCACTGGAAGCAGGTATTACCAGCATTCCAAGCTTTTCTGCGCCATAATGAAGTCCTATTCCACCTGTAAACAGGCCGTAGGTCATCATATTCTGAAAAATATCCCCTCTGTGACATCCCACAGAAACCAGAGATCTTGTTGTAAGATCTGTCCATCTATCAAGATCTCTCTGGGTTTGATATATAACAGTAGGTGTCCCTGTTGTTCCACTTGATGCATGCATTCGTACAACTTCTTCTTTTTCAGAAGCCAATAGGCCATAAGGGTAGGCTTCTCTTAAATCTTCTTTTGTCGTAAAGGGAATTTTTTTAATGTCTGAAAGGGATTTTAGATCTTTTGCACTTTTAATTCCCACAGAATTTAGTCTTTTAGTGTAAAAGGGAGTTTTTAAGGCATTTCCTACTGTTTTCTTTAAGCGCAAAAGCTGCAGTGCCTCCAAAGCTTCTCTATCCATTGTTTCAATCTCTTTTTCATGGTAGGTATCAATCATAATATTAGTCCTGCTTTAATCCTAATTTTTCAGCTGTTCTTTTAAAACCGCCCATAGACCCTTCTATTACAGAATCATCAACACAATATGCAATTCTGAAGTAACCTGGCAGACTAAAACCTCTTCCGGGTACCACAAGAATTTTCTCATCTTTAAGAAGATCCACTATTTTCATATCATCACCACCCGGGGCTTCTACAAAAAAGTAAAAAGTGCCTTCGGGTATTCTAAACTTGAAACCAAACTCAGCCAGCTTTTCAGCCAGCATATCTCGTTTCTTTTTATACTGTTCAATATTAACACTAACACCCTGTAGTTCTGCAATAGTTCTCTGCATTAAAGCAGGGGCATTTACGTAACCCAGAATTCTATTGCACAAAATAATACCATTAATAAGATTATCATAATCTTCTGCGGCCGGGTTTACAGCCAGCCAGCCAATTCGCTCTCCTGGAATAGAGAGATCTTTGGAGTAAGAAGTACAGACAATAGAGTTTTTATAGGCATCCATAACAGATGGAACCTCAATCTCGTCGTATACAATTTTACGATATGGCTCATCACTTATAAGGTATATATTACGGCCAGTTTCTTTACTCTTTTTAATTAACATACTGGCCAGGCTTTTAATAGTTTCTACCGGGTAAATTCTTCCCGAGGGATTGTTGGGTGAGTTAATTATAATTCCAGCAGTATTCTTTGTTATTGCCGCCTCTATTTTTTTAATATTCAGATTAAAATCGTCCAGTCCTTCTACCAGATCCAACTCTCCTCCATGATTATCACAGTAAAATTTATACTCCATAAAACATGGAATAGAAGCTATAATTTTATCCCCGGGGTTTATAATTGTTTTAAGAACAGTATTCAGTGCCCCTCCGGCTCCACTGGTCATAACAATGTCATTTGCACTAACAGCTGTTTTTTGTTCTGAAGTAATGTATGCTGCAACCTTTTCTCTTGTCTCAGGATATCCTGCATTTGGCATGTATCTATGCATATGGTGATCTGCCGCTTTTTCTAAGAGAACTTTTGTAAAAACTTCCGGTGGATCCATCGCAGGATTTCCAAGAGAAAAATCGTATACATTTTCAGGACCAAATTCCTGTTTTAATTTTGCTCCTGTTTCAAACATTTTGCGTATAAAAGATGATGAATCCATCATATTTCGAATTTTTTCTGATACCATGAGTGTTCCTTTTAAGTTTTTGCACTTTGTCACAGCTTGAATTTATTTGTAGCTCTTAACTAAAATATGTGCCAATACCTGGTGCAAAAACTTCTAGTGTTAAAGTTATATAGATCCTCTCTATTAAAGCATAAAATGAACTTTGGGAACAGAATAATAAATAAAATTGTTAATATGGGTAGTTGAAAAGCTTAAAATATTTCTATAAATACATCTATTAGCTATATCTCCTGTACTTATAGTTGATTGTTAAATCACTTTCTCTCTATTAGCATTGGTAATATAGCTTTTAGAGGATAGTGATGAATGATATTCAGAGAATTCTTCGTATAAATATTAAGAAATACAGATCCGGACTTAATTATTCTCAGTTTGATTTGTCCGATCTTTGCGATGTTTCTACAAGTTACATAAGTGAAATAGAAACAGGAAAAAAATTCCCCTCTGCTAAAACACTGCAAAAAATAGTTGAAGCTCTCGAAGTAAGGCCATACAAACTGTTTCTGGATACAAATGATATAGATAATTTTAATAAAGAAAACTTTCTTAGTAATTTTAAGGACCATATTGTCAGCGATGTTGAGACCCTCTATTCCAAATTTACCAATAAGGATGACAACCAGAAGTAGAGATCCTGTTTAGGGGTATATATTTTACATGTAGTAGGTATTATGTACACCATTAACTTGATTTACACTAAAATAGTGTGTATTATTGTAGTGTAGAAGGGGCAACTGATGATACGAAATATTACCTTAAGTGTAGATGAAATTTTAATTAAACAGGCAAGGGAAAAAGCAGAACAGGATAAAACTTCTCTAAATAAATTATTTAGAGACTGGATTTCCAGGTATGTTAATAGAGACAATGCGGGCACTAATTATGATGTTTTAATGAAATCTTTGGCGGATATTGAATCCGGAGGGAAATTTTCCAGAGATCAAATGAATGAAAGATAATTACTTTATTGATACAAATATTTTTATCTATTCTTTCGATTTAGATGCTCACGAAAAAAGAGATAAAGCAAAGGAAATAATAAAAACTGCTTTAATTGATGGAAAAGGTTTTATAAGTATTCAGGTAATTCAGGAATTCTATAATGTGGCTACAAGAAAATTTAAAGCACCAATGGATATTATTTCTGCCAAAGAGTATTTAGAAACAGTTTTCGCTCAGCTAAATATTGTCTATCCAGGAATAAATTTTATTTCTACAGGGTTGGATATTCAGGCGACTACAAAATATTCATTCTACGATTCATTAATTATTTCTGCTGCATTAAATTCAAATTGTTCTATTTTAGTAACCGAAGATATGCACCATGGGCATAAAATACAGGGTTTAACAATTGAAAACCCCTTCCTGTAGAGACGCCGTATACCCGTAGAGACGCGATAAATCGCGTCTCTACAGGCATACGGCTATGCAACCCTAGCCTGGTCGGGACTTCGTCCCTGCTCGGCTATGCAACCCTACCATGGTTTTGTTTAATTGCTCTTGTAAGGAGGTAATCGGTTATACTTTTATATATCAGGTCATGACCTGCAGCTCCGGGATGCATGCCGTCTATACCAATTAAATCTTCCAAATTATCATCCATAAGAAATCTACTTCTAATATCAATTAGATCAATTCCGTAACTTCTGGTAACAGTTTCAAAAATACTGTTATAAGATTCATGATGATAGTAAATTCTACTTATATTTCCCAGCCATTGCAAAATGTTGTCTCCGGATAACCTGGATGAAAGAAAATTAAAAAACTTCTCTGCATGAAGGGGGGGGAAGTTAAGAGAGATAGTTGAGACATTATGTTTTATAAAGTAGTCATAAATAGAACATAAGTTATCTTCAAATTGACTTTTTCCAATAGCTGGTAAATGGATACTTTCCGGGTTTTCCGAAACTTCCTTCCAGTTATAGTTACAGTCATTTGCACCTATGCTAATAAATACAATATCCGGTTCTGAATCTTTAAGATTTTCAATATTTGAAAGAAGTTTTTCTGAAGTAAGCCCGAATTTCCCATTGTTTTTTGTTTTGGAAAAAACTGTATCTTTAAATTTATTGTAGTATGAGCTTTCCAGCACCTTGTATCTACCATTTTCCATAGAAACACCTTTTACTATGGAATCTCCCAAAAACAGGGCCGAATTATGCAGGTTATTTACAGATTTTTTCATTTGATATTCTCCACTCTTTTAATAATTGCTTTAGTTGTTTTTATTTTTTCATCCAGTTCAAGTTTCATTGCACTTACAGCTTCTAGTTTTTCATTTTTATTTCTGGCAGCACTTAAAAATTCTGCAATAGCGTTTAATTTATAGCCTATCTGCTGTAAATCTCTTATTAGCAGCAGATCCTCTATAATTTTGACCTCATAAAAACGTTTATTTTTATATATTCGCGGTTTAGAGATCAGGCTCTCTTTTTCATAAAATTTAATGGTTCTTTCAGATATTAAAGTAGTTTCTGAAAGGTCTTTTAATTGAATTAAGTTTTTGTCCTCAAACAGATTTTCCTCTTTGGGTACACCCACCTCACTTAAAACCTTAAAACAGGCTTCATCACTGTAACCAAGACGTTTAAGTTTTTGCCAGGATTGAAATATATCTAAATCTTTGTTGGAAAAGAAAAGAGATTTTTCTATAAGGCCAAAAGCTGTAAAGCCTTTAATTTGATCTTTGCTTAGTTTAAACTTTTTTATAATGTCATTTATATCATGGGGATTTAATTTTCTAAACTCACGTATACCCTCTAGATCTTCTTCTGTGTAGGTATCTTTATCTTCCAGTATTACCTGATCAATAAAAAATTGGAATTTCTCATTATTAAGCTTTGTTCTTTTAAGAAAATCCTGTTTTGAAAGTACTTTGTCACTCATGTATAATACCTCTATACGGGTAATATATATTATTGACAGTAAAGTGTCAATAAAAACTTTTGAAATGTTGTGTATTTGTAACGGCAGTTACTGGACAGCTACAGGACAGCCACAGAGGGTTTGCTGCGCAAATCCTCTGGACTGTCCCTACTGTCCAAACTCTTTCCGATACACATATAATGTGTTATTATTATCAATAACAGGAGATTCTCTATGCCAATTCCAGCAGAACATGAAAAATTTACTTA
>JAOZPU010000021.1 GCA_029932585.1 Spirochaetia bacterium
GACTTGTATTTTTTTCAGTCTCAAACTTGGAACCAAAGATGGTTTATATCGATCAAATCCCTGAAGGTGAATTAATTGATTATATTCTTGCAAGTGCTAATTTCCCTTTGTTTAAAAGAGCTGAAATTAATGGAGAAACTTTTATTGATGGAGGTGTTTACAGCAATGTACCAGTTGAAATGGCTGTAGAAAAAGGATTTAAAAATATTGTTGTTGTTGATATTGCATTTCAAACACCTACAGATATCTGGATGGTGATGGTTTTATTTCAAGTTTAGGTTTTCAGGAATAATAAATTTCTTAAAGTATCTAATTACCAATTTCGCAGATAATGTTATAATACTGAATGGCTATGAGAATTTCATGACGCAGTTTAATGCCCTACTGGAATAGCTGCGGAGATTCTTGAAATTTGAATCTTAAATACTTAGACTAAAGAGTATTGTATAATTAAGGGAGGAAGGATGGAAACTTCTAAATCAGAATATTTTTTTGACTGTCACTGTCACACAATGACCCTTGGCCAGGTGAATGTTACATCATTTCTTGAAAATTTGCTTAAGAATACAGACTGGGAAGTATTACTGGGAATAGTTGGAAGTAATCCCCATTCTTCTGCCAGAAAAACAGGAGGTCATGTTAAAAAAGTTTTAAACCTCCTTACCTTAATGCAGAATGATCTGGTGGATATTTTTAACACCATGGAAGATGATCTTAAAGGGAAATTCGGGGGAGAAACTCTTGCTGATAAGGAAGGGCTCCAGCTCAATGGTCATACCTACCGTAAACTTGTTCTGACTCCACTCTTAATGGATTTTAAACCTCTGCCGGGATCAATAAGTTCTACCTATTATCCCTATCCCCGAAAAGAGCTGCGAACGGTAATAAATGAATACTCCTTTGCAATAAAACAGTATTACAGGGATCGGCCTCATGGGCTGCTCTATATCCTTCCATTTTTAGGTATAAATCCTGCAGCCTATTCATATAAAGAACTAAAATTGATAATTGAGAATAGTTTTGGGTTATCTAAACTTAGGAAGATTAATAAAAGTGTTCGTGGGTCAGAACTTCTTACGAAAATGGCAGGTCATTTTTCTCCTCAAAAAATGTTTGCAGGAATTAAGCTCTATCCCCCTATGGGCTATGATCCCTGGCCGGGAGATAAGAACGAGAGAGAAAAAGTTGAATTTCTCTATAGTTATGCACAGGAAGCTTCCATTCCAATTACAACCCATTGTAATGACGGTGGATTTGTTACAGTAAACTATAAACAAGCTGTTCATAATACACATCCTTCCACCTGGGCAAAAGTTCTTGAACACTATCCTGATTTGTATTTGAATTTTGCTCATGCGGGGTTTAGCACTCTCCCTCATATTCCAAAACCCTTTGGTAAGAAAGAAAAAAGCTGGACTGATGTAATTTTTGATCTGATAGATAAATACGAAAATGTGTATACCGACTTTTCTTTTAATGGAATATCACCAAAATTCTATGATAAGTTTACCTTACTGTTATCTGAACTAAATGAAGCGGGCAGAACCAGATATATGGATAAGGTTCTTTTTGGAACAGATTTTATGATTAATTTAATGGGAATTGAAAGCTATAGGAATTACTATGATTTGTTTCAGAATTCACCTTTGGATCCTGAACTTAGACACAGGTTTGCATCTATAAATCCACATTCTTTTTTGAATTTATAGCATTCCCGTAGTGACAAAGTATTAGTGCAGAAGAAAAACTTCAGTACAATCTTTATATTTTGCTATTCGACAAAGGCAGACTGGTAGTATTTTTTACCTCCCTCATTGATAAAATACTTTTTATAGAGGTCACTCCCGGTAATCGTCTAATAGTTAATCGTAAAAGTTTTTCATATGTTGCAAGGTTTTCTGAAACTATAACCAGCATATAATCGGCCTCTCCCGTAATATTGTAACAGGAGAGTATTTCCGGAACTTCCTTAATGCTTTGTTCGAATTTATCAGGAGTATCATCGGTATGGACTGAAAACATAATCTGAACAAAAGCCAGTATATCAAAACCTAATTTCCTACGATCCAGGTTTGCCTGGTAGCCCTTAATAATACCATCTGTCTCAAGTCTTTTAAGACGTCTCCAACTAGGAGTTTCACTCAGATTCAGATGATCAGCAAGCTCGACATTAGAAGCCCTTCCATTATTTTGAAGATAAGCAAGGAGAGAATAATCAGTCTTGTCTAAATCATTTAAAGGCATAATATTTCCTTTTTGGGGTATTTATTAAAATATTCCTCTAATATTCTAAGTGTATAAGATATAATAAGCAAGGACATTTCAGAGTATTTCCTATAGAGTTTTAAGCAATAACCTTTCAGCGAGGAGTAATAGTTCAAATGGCAAAAGATTATGATTATAATATTGAGGAAACATTAGACCCGGAAGACTGGGATTCTCTTAGAACCCTGGGTCACAAAATGATGGATGATGTATTTGACTATATGAGCACAGTCAGGGAAAGACCGGTCTGGGAGCATTTACCAGAGACTGTAAAAAAACAATTTTGTAAATCAATACCCATGGAACCTGAGTCAGCAGACAATGTTTACAACGAGTTTCTTAAAAATATAATGCCCTATCCGTCAGGGAATATACACCCACGATTCTGGGGCTGGGTAATTGGAACAGGATCACCCATGGGGGCGCTGTCCGAATTTCTGTCTGCTGCCATGAATTCCAATTCAGGAGGGCTGGATCATCATAGTGCCATCCATGTAGAGAAGCAGGTAATTGAATGGTTCAAAGAAATAATGGGATTCCCGTCTACAAGCAGCGGGCTTTTAACAAGTGGATGCTCTGCTTCAAATTTAATAGGATTAACAACAGCCCGTAATAAAATGGCGGCCTATGATTTACGAAAAGAAGGTATTCATCCTGAAAAAAACAGGATGACTCTCTATGCATCAGAGGAGATACATAGTTCTAATCAAAAAGCAATTGAACTTATGGGATTGGGAAGCTCAGCTTTAAGATTAATCCCTGTTAATGAACATTTTCAAATTGATCTCGATATTTTACAGGAGTCTATTTCCAGAGACCGGGAAGAGGGGTATTCGCCATTTTGTATAATAGGAGCTGCAGGAACAACCAATACCGGGGCAATAGATGATTTGAATGCACTTGCAGATATTTGTAAAAAGGAAGATCTTTGGTTTCACGTTGATGGAGCATTTGGTTCATGGGCAACTATTTCTCCTGAAGTTAAGAATCTGGTAAAAGGTATTGAAAGAGCTGATTCTTTGGCTTTCGATTTACATAAATGGATGTATATGCCCTACGAAGTTGGCTGTATTTTAATTCGGGAGGAAGAGGATCATCGAAATTCCTTTTCTCTGACCCCGTCTTACCTTGTTCATGGTACAGGGGGACAAGGAATGACTGGAGGTGATTTGCCATGGTTCAGCGATTATGGTTTCCAGCTTTCACGTGGATTTAAAGCACTCAAAGTATGGATGTCAATAAAGGAACATGGAATTAATAAATATGGAAGATTAATCCAACAGAATATTGATCAGGTTAGATATCTTGAAGAGCTAATTAAAACTTCACCCCAACTGGAGCTTATAACACCCGCAACTCTAAATATTGTTTGTTTCAGGTATATTGGTTTAGATCCGGATTATACAAAGCTGGATGATTTAAATAAAAAAATCGAGGTTGAATTACAGGAAAGCGGGGTTGCTGTTATATCGGTTACTCTAATAAAGAATCAGACAGTTCTGCGGGTTGCTAATACTAACCATCGTACAAGAAGAGAAGATTTTGATCTTTTGGTAAAGGAAATTATAAAAATAGGAAATATACTATAAAAATTCCGGATATATCATTTAAGTAATATAGGCCCCTTAAGTAAAAATATGCCTTAAAAAGTAGTAAAAAAATGGAAAGAATTTTTGATTGACAGCCTTTATACTTAATAGAACCCGGAGGTGAATAGTATGAAGACAATTGTAAATTCAGAAAAAATTAGAGATATTATTAAAAGGATGACACTGGAAGAAAAAGCAGGGTTATGTTCTGGAAAGGATTTCTGGAATTTGAAGGGTCTTGAAAAATATGGAATCCCTTCAATTATGGTAACAGACGGCCCCCATGGGCTGCGAAAGCAGGGTTCTGAATCTGATCATGTGGGTCTTAATGCAAGTGTTCCCTCAACCTGCTTTCCTACTGCTTCTGCCATAGCATCAAGTTGGGATATATCGCTTATTAAGGAAGTGGGAATAGCTCTGGGCGAGGAATGCAGGCAGGAAAAGGTTGCAGTACTGCTTGGACCAGGGGTTAATATTAAAAGATCTCCCCTTTGCGGTCGTAATTTTGAATATTTCTCTGAAGATCCTTTTCTCTCGGGTAAAATGGCAGCGGGATTTATTGACGGAGTTCAGAGCCAGGGTATTGGAACTTCATTGAAACACTTTGCCGCTAATAATCAGGAAAAAAGAAGAATGACCATTGATGCAGTAATAGATGACCGTGCACTGCGTGAGATCTATCTTGCAGGGTTTGAGGAAGCAGTTAAAGCTGCCCAGCCTAAAACCGTTATGTGTGCATATAACCGCTTAAATGGTGAATACTGCAGTGAAAATTCCCTGCTTCTCACAAAAATACTTAAAGAAGAATGGGGTCATGAAGGAATTGTTGTGACTGACTGGGGTGCGGCAAACGATAGGGCAAAAGGTCTCGAAGCAGGTCTTGAACTGGAGATGCCGGGAAACGGCGGAATGAACGACAAAAAGATTGTAGAGGCGGTAAAAAACGGCAGCCTTTCTGAATCAGTCCTGGATAAATCAGTTGAACGAATTGTAAAGGTTATTCTGGAAACATCATCTGCTTTGGATGATGAGTATAAATACGATGTGGAGAAGCATCATAAGCTGGCGCGGAGAACCGCAGAATCTTCGGCTGTTCTCCTTAAGAATGAGGATATTCTTCCTTTGGAAATTGGGAAATCTGTTGCAGTTATTGGAAAATTTGCAAAGGAACCACGGTATCAGGGAAGTGGTAGTTCCCTGATCAATCCTATAAAGCTGGATAACTTCATGGATCCTATGCAGAAGATGCTGGCAGGCAGTAGTCATATTATGTATGCCGAAGGATATGACCTGAACAGTGAGGTGGTGGATTCGACCCTTATTACTCAAGCTATAGAGGCTGCAAAGTCCTGCGATATTGCTGTTGTATTTGCAGGATTGCCGGAGATGGCGGAATCCGAAGGATTTGACCGGCTTCACCTGGATATGCCGAAAAACCACAATGCTCTTATAGAAGCGGTTTCAGAGGTAAATCCAAATACAGTTGTTGTTCTTTCCAATGGGGCTCCTGTTATCATGCCATGGTTAGGACAGGTTAAGGGAGTTCTTGAAAGTTATCTTGGGGGTCAGGCCTGGGGAAGTGCAATTGTAAACCTGCTGTACGGAAAGGCCGTTCCCTCGGGTAAACTTGCTGAAACATTTCCTCTTTCTCTTTCGGATGATCCTGCAAACAGTAACTTTCCCGGAGGAAGCTCTGCAGTTGCATATGCTGAATCCATATATGTGGGATACCGATACTATGACAGTGCTAAAAAACAGGTATTATTCCCATTCGGCTTTGGGCTCAGTTATACAACTTTTGAATATTCCGGTTGTTCTGTTGAATATATGGATGCCGAAGATAAAGTGAAGGTTTCCTTTACAATAAAGAACACCGGCAAGATGGATGGCGAAGAGATCAGTCAGGTCTACGTCCATGATATTGTATCCACCGTTTTCAGACCCGAAAAAGAACTTAAAGGGTTTACTAAAACCTTTATAGAAGCAGGAAAGGAAAAGCGGATAACTCTGGAACTGGACAGAAGGGCATTTGCTTTCCGGGATACCGGGAAAGATTCCTGGATAGTGGAGGAAGGCAGTTTTGAAATCCTTATAGGATCATCATCAGCTGATATAAGACTTAATAAAGAGATATCACTATCCAGCAAGGATACATTGTCTGAATGGGCTCTTGGTTTAAAAGAACTTGTGCCTGAGTACTACGGGATAGACCAGAAGATCTTTTCTGATCTTTCACAATCCGGTCCATTCAGCAGACTTATGGACCGTGAATTACCTCTGATGGATATTCCCTCGGGAGCTGCTTATACCCGCACTTCCAGTATCGATGATGTCAGAAAAACCTTAATTGGTAAATTACTCTACAGGGTAATGCTGATGGGTATTAAAAAGATGGTGGGAAAGGACGCTGACCCCCGGACAATGAGGATGATGGAGGCAATAGTAAAGGAGATGCCTCTTAGGAGTATGGGGATGATGAGTGAGGGAAAATTTTCCATAGAGATGATTGATGCTGTTGTTTTAATGATAAATGGTCATTTTTTTAAGGGATTGGGAAAAATAATTAAAACGCCAGCTAAGGGAAAGGATTAAACAGCAGTCTTGATTATATTAAAACAATATCCTATCTTTTTATTATGGATTATTCTTTTGAAACCATAGTTCATGATTCTATTTTTCCTTTTAAGATATTTTTTCATAGTATCAGGTCCTGTTCTCCCCACTGGCATACTGATCTTGAATTACTTTTTATTCTCAAAGGATCTATACTTGCTCATATAGAAGGAAAACAGATTCTTCTTGAAACAGGAGACATTGTTCTTATAAACAGCAGCGAAATTCATCTAACGCACGAAACAGAAGAGAATAATATTGTCCTTGCTTTTCAGCTTGATCCTGAATATGCCATTCCCCTGGATAGAGATTTTATAAATCGGGTTTTCTTCTGCAACTCAATCCTGGATAAAAAGCCGGAACATTTTGAGTTTTACAAAAGTTTAAGAATTAATCTGGCTTCCCTTATGTTTATAATGAAGGATAAAAAAAAGGGTTACCATTTTGAAGCTGCTTCAATTGTAAATAAAATTCTCATGATACTGGTGAATAATTTCCAGGTTAGTGTCCCTTCTTCAGATCTAAGGCAGGGTCTTATTGAGGAAAACAGTAGGTACTTTTCGAGAATAGCCAGCATTATACGGTACATTGATCGTCATTATACTGAAAAAATTACAGCATCGGATCTTGCTGAAAAAGAGGGCATTAATCCAAGCTATCTTTCCAGGTTTTTTCATGAGAAAACCGGTTCTACATTTAGTAAATATCTTGCTTTTGTGCGTCTTCAAAAATCTCTTAAGGTTCTGGTATCTATAGATTTAAATATTTCCGATATAGCCTTGGATTTTGGATTTCCAAGTGTAAAAGCTTACAATACTACTTTCAGAGAGATTCTTAATACCACACCCTCTAAGTGGAGAGAAGAAAAATTAGCAAGTACCGGGAAGCCTTCCCCTCAAACTGTTGCAAACGGTTTCAATCCTTATGGTGATTTTAACAGTGGTAATGCCATGAAATTATTATCCGCATATCTTGGGAAAAAGTAAAAAAATACCCACTTTCAATGTAAAAAAATGGATAGACTCCATATTAATCCTGCCTCATACTTGAAATAGTTTTAATAGGAGGAATTATGGCAACATTAGATTTTAGAACATCGAGAAAGGAAAGGCTGTCCTATGGAAGTTACTTTCTTGGACAGAACATTATTTTCATGATTGTGCTGCAGTTTTTAATGATCTTCTATACCGATGTGGTAGGAATAGGTGCAGCTGCAGTTGGGATTATGTTTGGTATTGCGAGAACATGGGATGCAATAAATGATCCCCTTCTTGGAATTATGGTGGATAAAGCAAATCCTAAGAAAGGTAAATTTAAACCATGGGTTAATGCAGTAATTCCCATAATTCCACTGGTAACAATTTTACTCTTTATCAATCCCAAACTGGGTGATACAGGCAATTTAATATATGTCTATGTAACTTATATTCTATGGGGAATGGTTTATACAATCAGTGATGTACCAATATTTGCTTTGGCAACAGTTATGACAGATAAGGTTGATGAACGAACTACACTTATAACCTATGGCAGAATAGCTGCAATGATTGCAGCTGTTATTGCTATGGCTGTATTTATGCCTGTAGTAACAGCAACCAGCTGGACTACTGCGATAATAATTATGATGGTTCTGGCATTTTTAACCATGATTCCTATTAGATATTTTGCAGTGGAAAGAATTGTTCATGACAGGGGAGACGGCACTACATTAAAAGATATATTTATTTTTATAAAATCCAATAAATATCTATTAATTTTCTACTCTGCCTTTTTAATAACCGGGATTTTTAATACAGTAATGGTTGTTCAAACCTACTATGCAAAATACCTGCTTGGAGATGCAAATCTTGTAGGTATACTGGGTATTACCGGAATGGCTCCTCTGCTTATTCTTCTTCCGTTGTTACCAAGAATGATTAAAAAAGTAGGCAAAAAAAATATATATGTATATTCAGCACTTATCGGAATTGGAGCAAATGTTGCTCTTTATTTTTCAGGATACAATAATTTAACAATGGTTATTGTTTTTAATGCCATTCGAACTGCTACTGCTTTTACTCCAATGATGATGATGGGATTATTTTCCGCAGATTTTGTTGAGTATGGCAACTATGTTTCCGGTAAACGGGCAGAAGGTGTTTCTTTTTCTGTGCAAACATTTGCAACCAAGTTTTCCCAGGCTATCGGTGCTGTTCTTGCCGGGTTTATGATAGAAAAAGTATACCATTTTGTTCCTAATGCTGATCAGAGTGTTGCAACTATGAACGGTATACATTTTATGTATTCAATGCTGCCGACTATAGGAATGGTAATTGGAGTTATAATAATTATTTTCTTTTACAAACTTAAAGAAAATGATGTTCAGAGAATGATCGATGAGATGGCTGCTAAAAAAAGCTAAATGGAGTAGTAAAATTGAATATTGAAGACTTGAAAAAGTCCCCCTATAATTTAAATGAAAAAGATATTGAATGGGTATTAACTACCTGGACTTCCTTAACGGATGAAGAGAAAGCCGGGCAGATGTTTATTCCCCTGTGCATGGATCTCGGGAAAGAAAATATGGACAGGATTCTGGATTATAAACCCGGAGGGGTACAGCGTTTTGCCTCAATGCCTGCAGATGCATTAAGAAATTCTGCGGAATATTTACAGAGTAAAAGCAAAATACCTCTCCTTTTAACCGGAGATCTGGAGTTCGGTACACTGGGAACTCTCGGTACAGAAGGGACAGAGTTTCAGACCCAGATTGGAACAGCTGCATCCACTGAATGGAAGCAGGATGCAGAAAATATGGCAAGGATAGCTGCCAGAGAGGGAGGAGCTCTTGGTTTTAACTGGAGCTTTTCTCCTGTAGTGGATATAAATTATAATTTCAGAAGTTATATATCTTCGACACGTTCATTTGGGAGTAATCCCGAAAAAGTCAGTGCTATGGGAAACATCTATATACAAGCGCTTCAGGACGAAGGCATGGCGGCTTGTGCAAAACACTGGCCCGGAGACGGGATTGATGAGAGAGATCAGCATATGGTTACAACCCATAATACTCTATCAATGGAAGAATGGCACAAAACATACGGAAGTATTTATAAAACCATGATAGATTCCGGTGTATTATCCATTATGAGTGCCCATATAACTCTGGCTGCATGGGACAGAGAACTGAATCCCGAAGCGGGAGTAAAAGAAATTCTCCCTGCTTCTATCTCTTCCAATCTGAATATAAAGCTTCTTCGGGAAAAACTTGGATTTAATGGTGTTATTATATCCGATGCTACAGGTATGGCAGGTTTGACATCCCAGGGAGCAAGAGAAAAACTGGTTCCCATGGTTATCAACAGCGGTTGTGATATCTTTCTTTTTTCTGTGGAAGATGATTATGACTTTAGTCTTCTTATAAAATTTGTAAAGGATGGAACCATTCCTGAGAAACGGGTAAAAGAAGCTGTCTTAAGAATTTTAGCTCTTAAGGCTTCTCTTGGTCTTCATATAAAACAACAGGAAGGAACTCTTATACCCGCCAAAAAAACTGCAGATAATATTCTGGGATGCAGTGAGCATAAAAAATGGAGAGATGAATGTGTTTCGTCATCAATTACTCTGGTTAAGGATACACAAAAGCTGCTCCCTGTAAGCCCCGAAACTAACCGAAGAGTTCTATTAATTCAGAGTACCCCTGTTGCATTTTTTGGCCCTCCCGAAGAGCTTCATTTTAGAGATTATCTGGAAGATGCAGGATTTGAAGTAACCATGATGGCAGAAGATATATTCCCCTCTCCTGATTTTTTTGATTTAGTAATCTACCTGGTTAACCAGACAAGATTTTTCGGAAGCGGCAGTTATTTTGCTGACTGGCAGGATCTTCACAAAGGGTTGATGAAGAGCATGATGCGGACATGGGACAGCATACCTACTATGATGATCTCTCTGAGTAATCCGTATCATCTCTTTGATGCTCCGAGAGTCAAAACCTATATTAACGCGTATTCACCAATAGATGCAGTGCAGAGGGAACTGGTTAGCCTGATAACAGGAAAATCCCAGTTTAAGGGGACTAATCCCGTAGACCCGTTCTGCGGACTTGAAGATGCAAAACTATAATATATTATAAGGAGAGCTTTATGACATACAGAAAAAGTATACTTATATCAACGGCGGTTCTTGCGGTTCTGCTTGGAATCCTTGCTGCGGGGACTCTTGACTACAAAATATCAGTAGCAATGGTAAATAAATCATCTGTATTCGGTAAAATATTTCGTAACATAGGTGAATTGCCTGCTGTATTCGGAATGTTCCTCGGAGTGGTAATTCTGTACGGAGCCAGACGAAGGGATGTAATGTGGAAAAATATTTTAAGCAGTGTAACTGCAATTCCATTTATGCTTCTATTCTCCTATTCAGTATTCTTCATGCCGGTTAGATATATCTATGAACATGCAGAAGGGGGAATACCGACCACAGTTAAATATATAATTTATGTACTGACGCTGGTGCTGTTTATTGCTGCTGTAATTATTATCAACAGGCAAAAACCTGAAAAGGTAAGGGAGTACAGAAAGGCTGGACTTGTCCTGTTAATTCTTGTTTTTACAGAATTGGTTTTGGTAAATATAGTAAAAATCCTCTGGGCAAGACCAAGGATGCGCTCAATTCAATCGATTGGCCAGTTCAAGTATTGGTATCAGATCAACGGACCTTCAGTTAACGAGGAGCTAAAATCCTTTCCCTCCGGCCATGTGGCAAATGCTTTTACCATACTCGCTTACAGCCTCTTTATCCCAAAAAATAAACCAGCCATGAAGAAATGGTTTATAGCCTTTGCTCTTCTATGGGGAACTCTGGTTGCAGTCAGCAGAATTGTTATTGGTGCCCATTTTTTTAGTGATGTTGTTGCTGCCGGTTATATTACCACTCTGCTGTTTTACTTGATAAGGAACAAGTTCGCTGATTGAATTAGAGATTACAATAGGGGAAGTCTGGAAAAAGTTACTAAGGGTCTGTAATAATCCTCTGCCTGGTTTGTTAAATAGTATAAGAAACCTGGTGGAGTATGGCCTCTACGGGGTCTATTGTTAGAAATTCTTTTCCTTGTTTCTCCATTCAGTTGGTGTCATTCTCTTTATTTTATGAAAAACCCTGCTAAAATATCCACTATCCGGATATCCTGCCTGCAGAGAGATGTCAGCTATAGAGGCAGACGTATGCATTAGCAGATAGCCTGCCTCATTTATTCTTTTGGTATTGATATATTGTGAAACTGTAATTCCTGTTTCCTTCCGGAATAAGCGGGAAAAATAAGTTGGATTTACCTCCAGTTCTTTTGCCAGAAGATCCAATGATATCTCTTCATCCAAATGTGATAGAATATATTGAATACCTTTACTGACTCTCCGACTGTAATTAACGGTTCCTCTGCATTTTACTGCATCACAGTATTCGTTAATCGCTCTGTTCCTAAGTTCTATGATATCCTTTATAGTTTTCATTTTTTCAATAAGTATAGAATATTTTTCTGAAATGCTATGAATATATGGCGCTATCAGTGTTTACTATTTCAGAGAAAATCTTAATGCTCTGGGTCTTATGACTCTTACGGGAGTCACTATGATTGTTCCTATACTGATAATTGCACCATTGATATCAAAAATGGTTAAAAAAAACAGTAGCCCGGAGCAAGCTGCAGGTATGGCTCCTGAAATATTTAGTGAAAAACTTTTATACACATTAAACAAGGATCTGATTAAGATTAAAAAGAGTTAAATATAAACAATTAAACAAAGGGTGTCTGGAAGTAATTTCCGACACCCTTTATTATACCATTTTCTTTGTCAAATAGATCCAGTATCATTCCAATCTTTTTCTTACTTTTTAGCAACCTTATTCAATTCTACATTTTGCTTATATATATCTCTCAGGAAAAATATATTTAGAGGCACTTCAGCATGAAGGCATGTGCCAAACACAGGCCTGGAGACGGGATTGATGAGAGAGATCAGCATATGGTTACAACCCATAATACTCTATCAATCCAGAGTTTAATTCAGCTGTTTGATATAACTTTCAGGAACGGCAGAGTAGTCTTTAAACCACTTTGCATCACCATTTGAGTATGTCCGGAGAATTTCTAATGGTATTCCAGCGGGAATAAGCCAGTATATCTGGTTTCTTTCAGTGTATGAAGAAACATGATTTATAAGTAGTTCATCCGGAATATTATCCAGACGTCCCAGATTCTCATACTTATCATAAGTTCCTTCAGGGTACACAAAAATTTCATCACCATCAGTTTCAAGTGGAATATCAATTTTAGCTGCATTGAATGAAATATACAAATTATATACTGTTCCATTATCCAGCTTGAGGTTTTTTATTGCCCCTGTACTCGGTATGCCGTCTATGTTTACAATAACATCATAGGTTCCTTCGTTAATATCTCCACCATTATCCCAGCGAAAATCCATCTCTACAGATTCTCCTGTACTGCTTAAGGTAAAGCTTTTTGGATAGACATTCCCTGCATATTCTCCAAGGGTCCATTCACTTTCAAATCGTACTTGTGCCTTTCCCCCAAGATCAGAATCAGATTTCTTATCCATTCGTACAGTTCCTGTCCAGAAAGGCCCAAAATCTATAGTTGTTGGATTAACTTGTTTGACAGGTTCTGATATTTTAGAAGGAGCTTCTTTTTGAGGAGTAGAAGCACATCCGGAAAGCATAATGATGGAAACTGTAATAATGATTAATAATAAATATTTTTTCATTCAATACCTCCAAATAATATTAGTTTAGTATAACATTGGTAAAGAATGGATTCAATAAAATTTTGTATAATTTCTACTTATATCAGTAACGAAGAAGAGGTTCTAAAGTGAAAAAAATTCTTATGACAGTTTTTTTAGTAATACTTGTTTTAACCAGCTGTGATGAATCTGCTGATGACAAGAACTGGAATGTAGACCTTCTTTGGATGAGACATCTGGGATCAAGGCAGAATGATATAGGAAATGATGCTGTTGTGGATTTTTCGGGAATATATGTTACAGGGATTACTCTGGGATCTCTGGATAAAAATGAAAGCTCAGGTAAATGGGATATTTTTTTGGCAAAGTACACTCATGAAGGTTCAAAACAATGGACTCGTCAGTGGGGAACCCCTGGAAGAGATGAGGGATTGTCTGCAGCAATTGGTTTAGATGGCTGTATTTATGTTACAGGCTATGTGTCTGGTTCTCTTTCCGGTTGCAGAGCTTTTGGGGGAAACGATATTTTTCTCTCCAAATTTAGCACCAAAGGAGAGAATATCTGGACTATCCAGTGGGGAACCGAGGATGATGATGAAGGCAGAGGAGTTACAGTTACTTCCGAGGGAATCTACATAACAGGTTTTACATACGGTAATCTCGGTGGGGACACGAAATCTGGAAAATCGGATATTTTTCTTACAAAAGTTAATCCTGCGGGAGATAGGATTTGGACACGACAGATGGGAACAGTAGAAACCGAATGGGGAAATGATATAACCTCCGATATTACTGGCCTTTATGTAACGGGATTTACCATGGGCAAACTGGATGGGAAAGAAGCGTACGGTTATGATGACAGTTTTTTAATCAAATATGATTTTGAAGGTACTATGCTTTGGCTTAAACAGTGGGGAACATCAGGTAATGATGAGGGGAGTAGTATTGCGCTGGATTCTTCCGGAGTGTATGTGTGCGGTCGTTCAAACGGCAATTTTTTCGAAGCGAAACGAATTGGTAAGGATGATGCATTTTTAGTAAAGTTTGATATGGAAGGCAACCACTTGTGGACAAATATTGAAGGGACAAGAACAAATGACAGAGCGCGTGGAGTAACTGTCAACTCCAATGGCAAAGTATGTATAACGGGAGTAACCGGTGGCACTCTGAATAACAAAAGGAAGTACGGTACACCAGACATTTTTATTATCCTGTATGATTCTCAAGGGAATAAAGAGCTGGAAAAGCAGTTTGAAACAGGAGGATTTGATTTCCCCTGGTCAGCAGTATTTTACAAAAAGGATCTATACATCACAGGAGACACATCGTTTGGCCTTGATGGTAAAAAAAATGAAAATGACAATCGAGATATTTTTATCTTCAAATTAAGACTGCAGAAGCATAATCTTTGAGAGAACTGATGAATATGGTAAATATTTTTTAAAACAATACAGAAATTTATACTCCTGAATTCGTATAATAAGTGCATAATCCTTGTCTTCATCTGTCCCCTTATCAGGTTCTATAGTTTCCAGACGCCATGGGCTTTTTCTGAAACAGATGATCCCAGGCCATAATTAAGGCCGGCAATAATTAGGCATAATGTTATATAACTAAGTAATAGAGCTTTTAGAGTTGTTACTTCCCATCATTTTTTTCCCATTTTTCAATTTCCCCTATGAAGTTTATATACATAACCTGTTCCTAACTATAACTTTATAGTTTATACTAATACAATATGCAGCAAAATTGGAAACCAACTAAAATAGATCTCATTTTATCTTTGTTAATAGTTCTGGTATTTCCAGTTCTGGCGGGATTTCTTTTCGCCCGAACAGGGGCTCTCCTTCCTATGGTCATGTACTACTCCCTGGCCTGGGGGCTCAGTATCTGGAGAAGGGGAGGAAGTGGATATCACTTTAAAAAACTTCCCCCTCCACCTGTTTCATTTTATATAAATGTTGGTTTAATAATTGCCACCCTTGTTTTCTCATATTTTATTCGCATTGTAGTTGATAATCCATTTATTGCAGGGGTAATTGCTACAGCACTAATCTGGGCAGTGGCCAATGCTTCATCGGAACAACTTTTGTGGTTGTATATTTTTGATTCCTGGGATCTATATAAAACGGAAAAACTGGGAAAAACCAGCCGCTTTGCAATGCGAATTGCGGGTTTATTATTGTTTTCGATTTTTGTAGGAACCATACACACCATGTACTGGGCAAAATTTCTTCATACAGTAAATCCAGAAAGTTCTCTTGGACCTATATTTATAATTGGAACATCTCTTTCTGGGTATCTGCATATTGTGGTGTGGAGAAAAAAGGGTGAAATGTTATATACATTTATCCCCCATTTCCTGCTTAATCTATTCCCTCTTTTCTGGACAGGATATTCTATTCTACCATACCTGCTTAATTAGTAACTAAAAAGCTGGATTAAATAGTTTTGCAGATGAGGTTTCTCTTTAAAAATCTCAAGGGAAGATTTACCAGGAGAAGTTAATACATTTAACAGGAGACAGCTGCCTAATTGGAAAGAAAACAGGAAATTATTATTCAGAAGCAGGAAAATGGTCTGGTGTTACTGCCCTGGATAGCAAAAAGATACACTTATCATTCTCTGCAAAAATGGGAACAGTATATACAAGAGGAAAGAATTAAAATTAATGATTGCGGCATTGTTCCCGAAACAATTCTTAATACGGGAGACAAAGTAACATATTATCCCGAACCTGTTATTGAGCCTTCTGTTAACATTGAGTATAAGCTGGTTTATGAGGACAGTGATCTTCTTGTAATAAATAAACCTTCTGATCTACCCTGCCATCCGGGAGGAATCTATTTTAACAATACACTGTGGTACATACTTAAGCAGAAATATGAGTATGTCTCTTTGGTCAATCGCCTGGACAGGGAAACTTCAGGCACCATTTTAATAGCAAAGAGTAAAGAAAGTGCATCTTTTTATTCTAATAAAATGATGGAACGTGAAATTGAAAAGGAGTATCTGGTATTAGTTCATGGGGTTTTAAAGGGTGATATCAATGCCAGAGGGTGGCTGGGAAATGATAGTGACAGCATAATAAGAAAAAAGAGAAAATTTATTGTTGATGTTAATGCTGTCCAGGAAGATAGTGAAGGAGATCCCCATAGGGAGTTTTCTCATTCATCCTTTACAACAATTAAATCTGATGATAAATACTCGTTATTAAGATGTAAAATATTTACAGGTAGAACCCATCAGATTAGAGCTACAATTTGTTCACTGGGGTACCCTGTTGTAGGAGACAAAATTTATGGCCTTGATGATAGTTTTTTCTTAAAATTTATAAATGATACATTAACAAAAGATGAATGGAATGTTCTTGTTATTGCTAACCAGGCTTTACACAGTTATATAACTACTGTACCTATGATGAATGGAGGGACAAAGATATTTACTTCATCCCCTTCTGATAATTGGCCAATCAATTTATAGATTTATTATGGCTAAGGTTACTCTTTATTTTAGTGATACAACAATTCCCTGTATTGGAATTCCAAATAAAATTGAATTAAAGTATAGAAATAAAACAAATTTTTCTATATTTTTGTACTTATGAAAAATACTACAAAAATAATTATATTAACAATCTTACTTTTTTCTTCAGTTCTTACAGTTGGGTTTGCCGTACAGAAGGAACGGCAGAGTAATCCTGTTGCTGTACTTAAAACAAGCATGGGCACTATAGAGGTAGAACTCTTCCAACATGCAGCTCCACAGACTGTTGCTAACTTTATTGGTCTTGCAGAGGGAACTAAAGCTTTTACAGATCCTAAGAGTGGTTCCCAGGTAAAACGTAAATACTTTGATGGGTTAATATTTCACCGGGTTATAAAAGATTTTATGATACAGGGTGGATGTCCTCTTGGAACCGGTACAGGTAATCCTGGATATACATTTAAAGATGAAATGAACGCTGATTCTCTTGGATTAAATGAGATGAAAGCCCTTACTCCCCAGGGAGAACCAAATCAGCTTTTAGGTATAAGAAGCCAGGAGCAGTTTAATTCCTACATCTTAGCACCACTATTTGAGGAAATGGGAATTAGTACCCAGGAAGAGTTGGATAAGCGAATAGAAGAATTTCAGGCACTTTTATCTAAGTTGAGTGTTAAAGATGTTTTTGAAGGTATGGGTTATGAATATCAAACAGGAATTCAGTCATATGAACCATTAAAAGGATATTTAGCCATGGCAAATAGTGGCCCTAATACAAATGGTTCACAGTTTTTTATAAACCTTATTGATACACCCTGGCTTATTGGCAAGCATACTGTTTTTGGGAAAGTGATAAAAGGGATGGATGTTGTTGAAGCAATTGGTATTGTTGCTACAAATTCAGGGAATAAGCCTGATAAAGATATTAAGATAATCAGTGTAACAATCCAAAGATAGTTTACTTCTTTTTGGTCTTTTTTGTCTTCTCCTTTAACAGATTAGCAAAGGGATTATAGGTATCGGATTCAGGTTCCAAATACTTTTTATAATCTTTATCTTCCATAGCTGCCGAAACAGGTTTTAATGATATTCTTTTTTTCTCAATGTCTATGCTATTAATCTGAATAGTAAGATTCTGCCCTTTTTTTAAAATATCCTCAGGGTTATCATCTCTGGTATCAGTTTTTAGGTCGGATATGTGAATAAGTCCATCCAAACCCGGTTCCAGAGTAACAAATGCACCAAAATTGGTAATTCGAACAACTTTTCCTTTGTGCTTTGAACCTACCGGATATTTTGTTTGAGCTTTATCCCAAGGATCTGCAAGAAGAGCTTTCATACTTAGAGTTATACGCTGCTTTGTCCAATCCAGTTTAATAATAGATGCTTCAATTTCCTGTCCTGGTGATAGCACTTTAGTAATATCATCTATACGGCTTCTGCTGATTTCGGAGATTGGAAGCAGAGCCTGGACTCCATTTATATCTATAAAAGCACCAAAATCCTGAACTTGCTTTATAATACCCTTAATTACCATATTTTCGTGTAATGTTTTTTTCAAAATTTCTATTTGCTTCTTAAGTTCGTCTTCCAATATTGCTCTGTTTGAAACAAGGATATTACGTCCTTGCTCACTAAACTCAATAATTTTAAAAGTTAGATGTTTGCCAATATATTCTTCAGGATTTTCTACCCGTTTTTGACCCATTTGGGAATATGGACAGAAAGCCCTGGATTCGCCAATTGTTATGTCAAAACCACCTTTAATCTCTTTACTAACAATGCCTTCAATTGGAATTCCACTTTCAAAGGCATTTTCCAGTACAGCTTTGTTAGCTTTTTCACCACTAATTTTTGTTGTAAAGTACATTTCTCCATTTTTAGAATTAAGAAAAAATGCCTTTATTGTATCTCCCTCTTTTACGGAGAGTTTATCATCTTTATCTGTCAGTTCAGCTCTATCAAGCAGTCCTTCACTCTTACCACTTAATTGCAAAAAAATAGTGTCACCTGAAATAGAAACTATTGTAGTCTCTATTAATTGTCCGGGCTCTAATTTATTTGTTTCAATAAAATTATTTTCAAAAAGAGTTGCAAAATTTTCATCGTTTATATCAGAATTATCCATTTTATATTTACTCCAAAATTTTAATTACTATTGTTATAAGTAAGTATTATATCAGAAAAATTCTGTTTGTCTTGTATTTATTGTAAAAACCATCAAGTTTTCCGCTTGCAGCATGGGATGGTTATATTACCTTCTTAATTATTCCATTGAAAATATTGTCCCAGCTAACAATATTCATTTCATTTCGTATATAATTGTCTGTTCCACCATAAATTAAGTACATATTTTCTGATTCTGTATTTGATAAATTCTTCCAGTAAGATAATCCAGAGAAATATTTCTCGTGTATTGTTTCGCTTCTTTTTATTTCTATTCCAAATTTATTTATTCCATAATCTAAAATTAAATCAATTTCCTTTTTATGATTATCTCTCCAATAATATAATTCAAATTTATCTCCAGTATTATAGCAGTTTTTAAGAAATTCAGATAATACAAATGTCTCAAAGATATTGCCTTTTAGAAAATGATAATCTAATTCTTCCTGTTTTCTTATTCCTAGCAGACTGCATACAAGACCAGTATCTGTGAAATAGATTTTTGAGTTTTTAACCAGGCGCTTATTATAATTTTTATGATAAGGTTTTAATTTATATATAAGGAAACTCGCTTCCAGAATAGATATCCATTCACTTATGGTATTATGGGAAACTCCACATTCTTCACTTATTGTTGATAAATTTAACTCTTGTCCTGTTCTACCAGCAAGTAATTTCATAAACTTCATAAATAAGTCGAGCTTGGTTACTTGTTTTATTTGCCTGATATCCTTTTCAATATAAGTAGAAATATAATTTTTATAGAAAACTGCAGGTCTTATTTTTTGATCATAAATTCTTGGATAAGATCCCATAAAAATATGGGAATCTAATGATTGCTTTTCTTTTGATAATTCTTTAATAGAAAAGGGTAGTAGTTTTGTTATTCCAACTCTGCCTGCCAATGACTGGCTAATCTGCTCCATAAGGAGAAAATTGTGAGACCCTGTAATAATAATTTTTCCATTTTCTTTCATTTTATCTACGTGAGTTTGTAAATAAGACATCAGTTGTGGTGCTCGTTGAATCTCATCGAATATGATGTTTTCATTATATTTATTTAAGAAGCCACGTGGATCGTTAGTTGCAAAATCTCTATGATCTATATCTTCCAATGATATGTATTTATAATCAGGGAAAATGTTTTGGGATAATGTCGTCTTTCCTGACTGTCTTGGACCTAATATCGCAATTATAGGGAATTCATTCTTAAGAAGTAATATTTCTTCTTCTATTTGTCTTTCAATCATATTTTAATATAATATTATTTGTACATATTGTCAATAGTAATGAGAATATGTACAACCTCAACACTTTCATGAGTGGAAGTCCGCAGGAGCAAGGCGACGAGATGGCGTCTGCGTCCATTTGATTGTCCTTTAAACATAATAGTCTGGATCAATTTAAATATAGTTCAAACCGAAAGAATTATTCCCAAACTAAGAAGAACAGAAAACAAAAAACCTGCTTTTGCAGTTCCGGCCAAAGTTTTGTTAAGAGCTTGACCACTTGCGCGTCCATACATATCACGAAACAGAGGGATCCATAATGGTATTGTTATAAGTGAAAGGAGGATCCATGGAGAGACAATTTTATAAAAAACTAAGGTAGGTGGAATAAGATATGCAATAATCACAAGAAGAGAGTATTCAACCCTTGTTAATCTTTTCCCCAGGAACACAGCGAGAGTTTTCTTTCCTCCGGCAGTATCAGTTTTAATATCTCTGTAATTATTTACTACAATAATAGCGGTTATAAGTAGTCCAATAGATACTGAATAAAGAATAATCTCTAAATTCAGACTTAGTGTCTGAACATAGTAAGTTCCACAAACTGCAGCAGGGCCAAAAAAAATAAAAACAAAAAGATCTCCTAAAGCATTTGTAGATAGTGGAAAGGGGCCTGCACTGTAGAGATAAACTGATATTACAGAGGCAAGACCTATAAATAAAATTGGGAGGCCTGCAATATAAATTAGATACGCACCTATGGTTAATATAAGAAAAGTAATTAAAACCATTCCGATACGCATTTGTTTCAAACTTAGAAGTCCACCCGCAGCAGCCCTTGTGGGACCTACTCTGTCAGGTGTATCTATACCATGAATAAAATCGAAATAGTCGTTGGCTACATTAACTGCAATTTGAAGCAGCAGAGCGGCAGATAGTGCTGCAATAGCGGGTAGTAGTTTAAAGCTGTTCATTGACCATGCAAGAGCTGCACCAGGGAGTATTGGCCCAAGTGCTGCAGGGAGAGTTTTTGGTCTTGCTGCTGTAACCCATCCTTTTATTATGGAACTACTCATCTGTAGGCCCCTCTTTATCTCCCCAGTGGATAGCTATGGTTCCAAACATATATTTTTTCCATGAAACATTTTTAAAGCCTGTTTTTATCATAATATTTTGTAGTTCTTCTGCTGTTTTAAAAGCTTTTGTTGTTTTTGGGAGATAGGTATATGCTGATTTATTACCGGATATTAAGGAACCCAAAAAAGGAATTATTTTTATCAGGTAAAAATTAATAAAGGGTGACATAATTGATTTAGCCTGTGGTGTTGTATCAAGGCAGGCAACTCTGCCTCCGGGTTTTAAAACACGGTACTGTTCTGTAAATGCAGCATCTATGTCACTGACATTTCGCATAAGATAGGCCGATGTTACTACATTAAAACTGGTATTTTCAAATGGGAGTTTTAGAGCATCCCCTTCTATCCAATTGATTTCTTTTAAATTTGGGTCTGCTGTATTGTTTCGGGTGGCTGACCGGGCAACATCCAGCATTCCTGTAGAAAAATCCAACCCTGTAATTTTGTTAAGTTTTATTCCATTTTGAATTGCCTCAAAAATTACATCTCCTGTTCCTGTTGCAACATCCAGCAGACTGTTATCGTCTTTTAATCCTGACAACCTGATAAGCTCTCTTCTCCAATATCGATCCTGTCCAAAGGTCATGAGTTTGTTCATTAAGACGTATCTGGGTGATATTTTATTAAACATATCTTTTATATTGTTACTGTTCTCTTTTGTCATTGGTCTGCCTTGTGTTTGGATATCTTCCAGTCAACAATATCTATTAGATAGTATAATAGAAATCCAAGAAAACTGATTGCAAGAATACCTGCATACATCTCTTTATATCTTAGGGATTGGTAGGCACGGACTATTATAAAATAACCAAGTCCATATTCTGTAAGAGATTGCTCTGCTATAAACAGGACTGCCAGGGATGTTCCAATTGAGACCCGAATCGCTGTAAGAATTGCGGGGATAGATGCAGGGAAATAGACAAAACGTAAAAGGGCAAGTCTTCCTGCACCAAGGGTTCTTACTGAGTTTATAAGAGTTTTAGGCAGACCGGCAGATTCATCCCTAACTACTACCAGTATTTGGAAAAAAAGTATAAGGCTGATAAGGAATATTTTAGAAAAGTCACTTATGCCAAAAAGTACATAAACAACTGGAAGAAGTACAATCTTGGGTATGGCGTATAGTACTGATATCAATGGTGAAAAAAATTGGTTTAATTTTGTCATCTGTCCAAGTACCAACCCTATTGGAACAGCTATAATAATAGCTGCAAAAATAGCAGTAATTACCCTCAATGTACTTACAAGGAAATGGATACCAAGTTCTCCAGCCATTAATTTTATAAATATAGGAAGGACTGACAGAGGAGATGGGAGTATTGGTTTATTGACAGCAAGTGCAAGAGCTTCCCAAAGGATAAGAAACATTACAAAGCCCAGGGAGATCTCTTTTATAGTGTAACGTTTCATTTAAGTGACTCCATTACTTTAAGAAGTCTTGTACACGTTTTTGTATAATCATTACTGCTTTTATAGTCAGTAGGCCCGGCTCCTGGATTTTTAAATATCAGGCCTTCCTGTCCGGTTCTCTGAAGAACTATAATCTTTTTTCCAAGATACACTGCTTCTTCCAGATTATGTGTTACTGTTATTCTGGTAACCATACTTTCCCTATCCAGATCCAGGATCAGATTTTGTAATGATTCTCTTGTTTTAATATCCAAAGAACCAAAGGGTTCATCCATAAGGAGTAGATCAGGTTTAAGTACCATTGTTCTTGCAATTGCTGTTCGTTGTTTCTGACCTCCGGAAATTTGTGCAGGGAATTTATTTCTTAGATTGCTTATAGATAGGCGTTCAAGCCAGTATTCAACAGCTTCAGATTCAAGTTTTTTGTCAAATTTGCTGTCTATCGGGGAGTGTTTTCCATCTGAACCATAAAACTTTCTGATTTTAAAACCCAATTTTATATTATTTTCTACTGTTGCCCAGGGCAGAAGTCCTTGGTCCTGCATTATAAAACCTGTTTTCGGTCTGGGTCTTGTAATTTTACTGCCGGCAATCTGGAGTTCTCCCCAATCTTCTTTGATTAAACCTGATAGAAGATAAAGAAGAGTTGTTTTCCCGGAACCCGATAATCCCAGAACAGACCATGTTTCACTCTCTTTTATGTTCCATGTAAAATTTTTAAAGACAGGTGTATTATCGGGATAGGAGAAATCCAGATTCTGAATACTTATCATATTCTGCCGCATATTTTAATCATTTATACTGATAAAGGTCTCAGTAATACTGGGCTCATACAACGGAGAAGTTTCAATAAGTTCCTTTTCCTGAAGCCAGTTTATTACATCATCCCACTGCTTCTGGCTCGGAATCTCTTGATATGGGAATTCCGGGATTCTAAATGTTTTCTCAATACTTTCAGGAACCCTAATTTTCTCAAGAAATAGTTTTCGAAAAGTTTCAGGATCTGAATTAAGATCTTTAACGGCTCTGTTCCATGCCCAAATGAATCTTTCTACTATTTGTGGATTATTATCAATTAGATCTGCAGTAAAACTTAGTACGCTTACTGAATATTCCGGATAGGTGAGATCATCTGTTATAAGAATAGCGCCTGCTGCTATTGCGGCCTCTGCCAGAGGATCGGGAAGGGTCGCTGCAGGAAGAGCTCCGCTCATTAGAAGCTGGTATCTTTCGGGGATAACAGGGACATTCTTTGTTTTTATAGAATCTGTTGGAATGCCTTCAGCCTGAAGAATCCGCTCTGTTAAATATTCAATAACAGTATTCTTAGAAACAGCTATAGGAATATTTGCCAAATCTTTAGGAGAAGATATTCCACTTTTAGGAGATGCTAAAATTCTAAAATATGGACTTCCATACATAGGTTTTCTTACAGTAATAACTGCCTTTAAATTGGTTGAATCTCTGTTAAAAAGTGCAAGAGTTGACAGTTCGTTTAGCATACCATCTATTTCCCCTGACTGCATTAAACGATCTCGCTCAATTGGATTGGCTACTGAAAGAGCTTTGACCTTAAGATTTTCTTCCAGAAAATAGCCTTGTGATTCAGCGATATAGAGGGGAAGGGCATCAATAATTGGTAAAAATGCTACTGTAATACTGGTTTCTTCAGATTTTGATTCTAAATTACCTGCAGCGAAAATATAGATAGTTAAGTTTAATATTAATATAATTAGTGTGATTTTTTTCATTGAGTTCCCCTTAATATACT
>JAOZPU010000003.1:0-57578 GCA_029932585.1 Spirochaetia bacterium
TTGACTGCGTTTATGCTACAAGAATAGCAAGAAACGGCACTGTTTTTACAAAAAAAGGTCTTGTCCCTTTAAAAAAAGCTGTCCATGCATTGGATGATGGGCCAATCGAAGAAGGTTGTACATGTAGAGCATGTACTCAGTACTCCAGGGGATATTTAAGACATTTGTTTAAAAGTAATGAAATACTGGGTCCTATGCTTGCAACTGAACATAATCTAAATTTCCTTTACAGTTTTGTTGAGGATATACGAAATAATATTGAAAGAAATACATTTTCTGAATTTAAATCTGAATTTTTAAGCAATTATGCTTCAAAAAAATCATAAATGGATAAAGAAAAGGATCTAAATAAAAGTTCGGTTTCCACTTTTGTTGTAATGGGCAGTACATTTATCTCAAGAATACTTGGTTTTTTAAGAACGGCTGTTATTTCATATGTTTTTGGTGCTTCAGGAACTGCGGATGTAATAAATTTAACATTTGCCATTCCAAATAACCTTCGAAAATTAATGGCTGAAGGGGCACTTTCTGCTGCTTTTATTCCTGTAATTACAGAAACAATTGAAATAGACAAAAAAAACAAATCAAATTCAACTCAAAAAGTATTTAGTAATCTTTTAGGATTTCAACTAATTATAATTTTACCTTTCAGTGCATTAGCTATTATATTTGCAAGACCTTTAATGACAAATATTTTAACACAATTTAAAAACCCTGAACAAATTGAGCTTTCTATATCTCTGTTTAGGTTTTTTATTAATTATCTTTTATTTATTTCTGTTAGTGCTGTTATAATGGGTTTATTAAACAGTTTAAATCATTTTTTCATACCTGCACTTACTCCAATCCTTTTTTCCATATCTGTTTTAGTCTCTATTTTATTATTGCATAACATAATTGGTGTATATTCTATGGCAGTTGGTGTACTTTTAGGAGGAATTGCACAGGTTGTATTTCAATATCCTAAAGTCAGACAATCCGGTTATAACTTACTACCAAATTTCTCTTTTAAGAATGCATATTTTTCAAGAATAATGAAACAATGGTTACCTGTAGTAATAACTTCTTCTCTTTTTACAATTAATCAACAAATTGCCTTTTTGTTTTCATCGGGCCTTGAACATGGCAGCACTTCAGCTTTGGTAAATGCACTTGTATTCTGGCAATTACCTTTTGGTATTTTTTCTGCTTCTATTACAACTGTTTTATTTCCAAGAATGAGTAGGCAATCTATACAAGAAGATACTGAAGGACTAAGATCAACTTTAAATTATGGAATACGTTTATTATTCTCATTACTAATTCCCTCTGCCATTTTTTATCTTTTCTTTGGAAAAATTATAATTGCAACAGCGCTTCAAAGAGGGATGTTTACTGCCGAGAATACTATAATGACTCATTATGTTTTAAAAGCTTACAGCCTCGGTCTTTTTAGTATTGGAGGATTTAATTTTCTCCAAAGATACTTCTATTCAAGACGAAAATATTATATTCCTTTTTTCACAGCCATAATTGTATGTATTTTAGATATCATTTTATCAGTGATATTAAAAGAAACTTATCTGCAGGTTTCAGGATTAGCACTTGCAAATTCAATTTCCTTTACTATTGGTTTTTTTATTTTATTATTTCTAAGTCGTAAATCCTTAAAATTTATTAATGGATTATTTTTATTAAGTACAATGGGAAAGGTTTTTATATCTGTATTACCTGCTTCAATTTTCTCATTCTTTTTAGTTAAATTTATAGGTGCTAACTGGATTAGTTTTTCAGCAGTTTTTAACCTATTAATTATAATATTAGTTGTATTTGTATGGCTTGTTTTGACATTATTTATGTATAAACTTACTAAACTTGAAGTTATAGATTTTATTTTAAAAAGGAAAAGGACCTAATATGAGTAATTTTAAATTATTTTTAACAATATTTATTTTATTTATTCTCATATCTACTATTTTTCCAGAAGATAATAAACCAGAAGAAATTAAAGAAGACATTAAATCACTAAAAGATGAAAGACTTGAAACAATTCAATATGGTATAGATACTCAAGTAATTGATTTATTAAAAATTCTGGAAACAGAGAAAAATTATGAATTTAACAGTGATCTTCTTGAATTGTTAAAATCATCAACAAACTCCCGCTTAGATCAAAACATCATTGGATTATTTCAAAAAGCTGAAGATGATTCAGCAGTAGAATATGCCTACAAGCAGTTAGAGGAGGATTATAATTTAAGAGATAATATAAAAGTTGTTTATTTAAATTATATTTCAAAGTATCAGACTACTGAAATATCCGAATATTTGTTAAGTTTAATTGATGTAGAAAGCAATGCAATTTCTATAGCAGCTATAACGGCATTGGGTCTTTCCGAACTTGACAATATTATTCCAACACTTATTGAATATTTGGAAGATAGTCTTTTTGATTCCTTGAGAAAACCCTCTATAATTGAAAGTCTTGGTAAATTAAAAGCTACAGAGGCTATTGAGATTTTATCTGATATTGCTACTGATATTTACAGTGATGATAAATCTTTGAGATGGAGAGCTGTTGTTGCACTGGGAGATATTGGATCTCCTGAAAGTCTTCCTGTTCTTAAATCTTTATACTCTGATGATGATCCAAATCTTCGAAATAATACCATAACGGCATTGAAAAACTATCCTACAGAAGAAGTAACTAATCTTTTAATTCAAGGCCTTAAAGACTCATTTTGGAAGGTTAGAGTCAATGCAGCAACAAGTTTAGGTGAATTGAAAATTAAAAAGGCTGTACCCATTTTAATTTATAAATCTGAAAACGATCCTGATACAAGAAATGTAAAATCGGCATCTCTAACTGCACTTGGAGAAATTGGCGGAACTAAAGCATTTGATTTTATACGAAAATTATATCAAAATGAAAGAGCGGATATTGGTCTTAGAAGTATCGCTATTGGTATTTTAGCTGAGAAAGATCTTTCTCATTCGTTAAAAACAATTGAAAAGGTTATGGAAGATGAATGGGGAAAAGATAAGCCTTTAATTTTAGATTATACATGTAAAGTTCTATCTACAACTAAAAGTTCATCTCTAAAAGATCTTTATTCCAAAATGCTTTTGTATGAAGAATCTATAAACTTAAAATTGTATGCTTTAAGAGGAATTATGTTGAACTCTATATCATCTATGAAACCGGAAGTTGAAAAATTCACGACAGAAGAGAGTCAAGGCAATGTTAAAAAACTTGCACTTGATGTACTTAAAAGTCTTTAATACCTAAAATCAGGTAATCCGCTTTTGTCTAACAAATGCATAATTCTGTTTAGACGGTCAACAGGAGAAATCCATTCATTAAATACGATAGAAGTTTCTATTCCATTATTATTAATTACTTTAATTGGAATAGAAAGACAGTTTGTAAGCTTGTTCCCCTTTAAATCTGGGAAAAAATCCTCAGATTTAGGAACAAAACTAACAATTCCTTCTTCCATAACTATTTCACCTATTCGTTTTCCAGTAGCAATAATAAAAATTAAAAAATATTCTGATCCTGCACCACCAACAGAAAGGGGATGTGCTTCTCCAATTATATGTATATTTCGATGTCCAACTTGTCTATTTTGATTTTTAACAATCATTTCAATTGCAATTTGACCAGATTTTTTTTCTGAATCAATATTTCTATATTTTTTAGAAGTTTTAGGTGTACCAAAAGAATCTTGTTTAAAACCTTCAGAACCGCTCTTTTTATTTGTATGGACATTAGAAAAGGTAAAACTTTTAAAAATATTTACCAATATATATATTACAGCAATCAAAAGTACTATTCCAATAAAAATATATAAAAATATTCTTGTATTAATCTCTTTTTTTATACTTGAAATTTGTGGGTCAAAAGAAAATTCTAATTTTCCTTTACGGGGATAAGCCCTAAGATTGTCATTGAAATAAAGCTCAATGGGGATATTATAGTTTCCCTTTTCAATTTTATTTGACAATTTTAAAATTAAAGTAACAGTTTTTGTCTCCTCTGAGTCTAATTCAACACTGGTGGGTTCCTGAAAAAGCATACCCTCAGGAGAATTTATACCAGTTAATTTTAATAACACAGATTCGTTAGAATGATTAATAAATTCAAATACAGCTTTAAAACTGAGACCAACTGCTCCAATATTATCTGGGTAAATAATTTCAGGAGCAAGGGTTATATCAAAAGAATCAATACCTTCATCTCCATTAATTGTAATAACAGGTTTATCCAGAGTTTCTGCTATTTTAGGAAGCATACTAATTACGTTTACATTGGTGCTGGGGTCTGAAGAAACGCCGTTAGTCGTTTTGGTATCTGTAATTTCATTATTTTGTATAGGAAACTGAACCAGGGAGACGTCCCATCCCTGCCTTCTCATATTTTCGGCTATTTTAACTATATTATCACTATTTTTTGAAGATACAGGAAAGGGGCTGCCAGGAGGAGGATCGTGAATACCATCCGTAAGTATTAAAATTCTTTTAATGGTGTTCAGTTGAAGTTCTTCCGTATATTCATATAAATAAGAAAAAGCGGAGATTAAGTCCGTATATTTACCAATCGGCTGTAAGAGTAAAATTCTATTTAAAATTTCTTCAATCTCTTTCTCAGTTTTAATAGTTCTTGAAATTTCATATTCAGGATAATCGTTAAAACTTAAAAGATGAAAAGTATCACCTTCTTCAAGTTGTTGTTCTATAATATCCCTGATTAAATAATCTATTGTACCTGAATAATAGGGGAACATACTCTCTGAAGTATCCAGAAGTACAATGTTATCTATTTGTTCAGATACAATAAATTGTATTGTAATCAAAAACATTACAGTTATTATTAAAGACTTTTTCATATTCTTTCCTCAGTCAATACTAATAATTTTTTTAAAAATCCAGAGCTGTAATACCTTCAACTTTATATTTATAATCTCTTTCATTTATTTCAAAAGAAATTTCATCCCCAACCTTATGTTTCCATAATTTATTTCCAAATGGAGAAAGATAAGAGATACAAAAATTAGAAGGATCAGATTCCCAGGGACCAAAAAAGGTAAAAGTTTCCTCTTTGTCTGTTTTTATATTAAGAAGCTTAACTTCTGTACCAAAAGAAATACTATCCGGATTAACTTCAATTGAATTAAAAATAGAAGCTTTTTCCAAATCTTCTTTAAGTTTACCTACAGCTGTATTTAATAATTCCTGTTTTTCTTTTCCTGCTTTGTATTCAGCATTCTCTTTCAAGTCTCCCATATCAATGGCAATACCAATTTCCTTTGAGTTTTCCGGAATTTCAACATCAAGAATATACTGTAGTTTAGCCTGTTTTTCTTCAAAACTTTTTCTGGTTACAATAAGACCTCTGGAAACTTTTTCCTTTTCAACCTGTCCATGAAATTTGAAACTAGGGAATCTACTAAGTACTGTTGATTTTAGTTCCAGTTTTATAGCCGGATCAAGATCTTTAACATCGTTGATAAGAGAAAAAATCCTATTTAACGAATCTTCATCGGCATTTTCAATATGATCAGGAAGGTAATTATCTTTGAAAAGGAAATTTAATATCTGCTTATTAATTTTTCTATTAAAACTAACTTCCCTTTTATTGTTAATTTCTCTAAAAGAGATATCAAGCAGATGGATCATCCCAATAAGTACTTTTTCAAAAGGGATTCCAAAATCATCAAACCATGAATTCTTTTCAGTATTTCTGGCCAACCAAATAAAAGCTTCTCTTTTATCTTTATAATGATAAAGTGCTCTAATATACAGATCCTTCAACAGATCAATATATTCTTCCTCTTTGAGTATTTCAATAATAAATTTAGTTAGATGATATGGAAAAAGTTTTACAAATATTTCAGGCCATTCTTTAAAATTTTCTTTAGTTACTTTAAGAAACTGCAGTCGTAATTCACTATCTTCAATTACTGAAAAAATATTTTCAATATCTTCCATATTATTTAAAAGATCTTTGAACTGAAAAGGAATTCCAGGATTAAGAAAAGGATATATAGCTACAATATGTGTAATAATTAGATAACTGGATACAGCATATTCATGAGAGTTGGAATCCTCTTTTAAAAATCCTGTAAAATAGTTGAACATTTCTCCAAAATATTCAGATTCAGGGTCTGAATTTTCAAGGAATTCTCTAAAAATCTTTAATTTACCAAAATATCCTCTTTCTGCTTTAAATCGATTGTAAGTTTTTTCATCAAAAGACATTGGTGTGTCCCTAACTACAAAAAAATCTATTTTCTCCGGCACATTTCCAAAAGACGGATCTGTTTTTAATTGTTTTCTGGCTTCTGTACTCCATGTAGACCATTCGCCTGGAGTTAATATTGAAGGAACAAGTTCCGCTTTAATCTGCTTCATATTCGCAGCATTATTAAAACTTTTTATTACCATCTTCAAAGCCCACGCAATGTTGCCTTTAACAGCATCATGAAGTTTTTCTTTTGGCCAAACACTCTTTAAAACCCAAATATGATTCTTTGTTAAACTTGTAAGAGCACTTACAGCCATTTTAAGAGACATTACATGACCTCTTTTCCTGGCAAAATCTATAATTATATTGTCACCTTTTATCTCTTTTATTAAACCAATACCCCATGTTTTATGAGAAACAAATGTACCTTCATCTACGGAAATATGCTTTTCAAAATCACCGATAGCATCATGAACATTACGCCAGCTCTGATTAAGATTAGATAATCTAATATATTCTTCAAGATTACCATGTTCTTTATATAACTGTCTGAAAGATTCTGTTATCTCTCTTCTTGCTGTTACATTTTTTGGATCATAAAACAATATTCTCTTTAGAATGCTTATACATTTTACCCATTGTTCTCTTTTTTTATGACTTTCATATAGATCTTCGAGTAGTTGTAGTGCTCGTTCGGGACTGTTTATTTTTGAAACTTTCTTTTCAATATGAAAAAAGAAATCTGTTTCATCCGGAATTAAGGCAACTAATTTATGCCAAACTTCTTTTACATTGGAAAATAATTTTTTATTTATGTAACGATGGATAGCTCTCTTATAGTATTCAACAGCAAGATCAATATTTGAGTTAGCTTCTTCATTCTCAGCAAGTTGTCGAACAATATCTGCTTCTTCATAGTCTACTTTTATAAGTCTCTTCCAAATTTCATTTTTCTTTTCATCTTCATTTTCATGCTCAAAACATTCTGAAAGGGTGCGGAGAGCAAAAATATTCTCACCATATGACAATATTCTATTACATAAAAATTCAACAATATTCCATTTATGATTATCTGTAAAAATAGATATTATTTTTATAAGATTTCCATCATCAATGACCTGGCGTTTAATAGATATTATTCCTGAAATATACAGGGCAATAACGCTGTTTCTTGTGTGAACAAGGTGTTCATCACAGACCTCTTTTATCTGAATAATTACTTCAGGATCTTTAGTACTTTCTATAAGAGTATCAAGATCATTTAAATGGCTTATTGTGTAGCTATTTAAAGTTGCTCTTGTCCATTTTTCTTCATTTAAAAGTTCATTTACTTTGTTCACGACTAATTCTGACATTCCACCTATCCCCGACTAATTAATATACTGTTCATAAACCGATTCATCAATAATATGAATCTTCCTTAACACTTCTTCTACCTTATCTCTTGGCTCATTGGTAATAATATAATGATCAATTAACCAAAAATAACGGTTTATCAATCTGGGAACCAAAACAGACCTCTCATCTTCTGAATTAGTGTCTGTAATCCTATTTTCCAAAGAAAATATAGATTGCTTTAATTTACCCAATTCAAGAGGTTTTAGCTCTCGTTTTACATTAAAAATACCCCAAATCACTGCATAAACAGGAATCCATTCCTTAAGCACTATTTCAGAGTAACCTATAACTCGTAATTTTTCAATAAGCCTGATAATAAGCTCAGACTCAAGAAAATCTATGTTTACATTTTGAGAATTTATAAAAAAAGCTTCTCTAAAAAAAGCTTTTGCTATACGAGTCTCGTTAATAAAAGCATAACAATCTGCTAGTTCTCCAAGTATTTCAGGATCATCTCTTTTTTTCCGGCTTGCACTTTCTAAATATTCAAGTGCTTTATCATAATCTCCCATACCTTTATAACACTTACCTATTCTTAGAAGAAGTTCTTCATCACTTGAACCCATATTAGATGAAGCTGTTAAATAACCCGTAAGTGCAGTTTGAAAAACCCATTGTTTTATTACTGAAACACCCTGTCTAAAGGGGGTATTTATTCTTTTTAGAAAATTTGTAAATAATTTCCACTCATTATATAGATACTCACTCTTAGCAAAATTATCTGTACCAAAAGTAACAAGCTGATTAGATCGTTCAATCCAGAATTTAGAACATTTTAAACCAGCAATTACGTCTTTATTTTCAAAATCTATAGATAAAGCCTTCTCATAGATTTTTTCTGCTTCCTCAAAGCTCCCTTTATGAAAAAGATCATAAGATCTCAGGATCAATTCTTCTATGTCACTTTCTGTCACCGCGAAGTCTCCTGATGAACTTATTGATAACCTATTTTAACGCAATATGTCTATTATATCATTAAGCTCATAATAGTCAATCAAAAGTGGTTTTTCCTTAATTAAACTAAACAGAAAATGTTTGCTTTTTTCATTAAAATCTGGTAATAAGATACTATTATGAATAGAGAAAAAAAAATTATCTTCGCACCGTCCTTATTATCAGGCAATTTTGCAAATGTAAGTGAATCTATAAAACTCATAGAAGAAGCCAAAGCAGACTGGGTTCACCTGGATGTAATGGATGGAGTTTTTGTTCCAAACATTACTTTTGGTCACAAAATGGTAAAAGACATTAATAATATTACAAAACTTCCTTTAGATGTACACCTTATGACAGTTCATCCGGAAAACCATATTAGTGATTTTGCTGATGCAGGGGCAGATTATATTACCTTTCATCTGGAGGCTGCAGTTCATTCTCATAGAATTATTCAGCAGATAAAGGAATTAGGTTGTAAAGCTGGTATTTCAATAGTACCCGGAACTCCAGTTACAGCTCTTTCTGAACTTTTACCTTATCTGGATCTTATTCTTATAATGAGTGTTAATCCGGGATTTGGTGGTCAAAGTCTAATTGAGAAAACCCTTGATAAAATAGAACTTTTAAATACTTTAAAAAATAATGCAGGGTATAATTACTTATTATCCATAGATGGTGGTGTTAATAGAGACAATGCCGCTCTTATTAGACAAAAAGGAATTGATGTAATAATTAGCGGTAGTTCATTCTTTAATTCCGAAATCCCTGAATTTGAAGCAAATTTAATAAGAGGAAACAAATAAGTTTAGTATATAAAAGGTTATGTCGAAAATAAAACGGGAGACCTGTTTTGAAAAATAAGTTATTTATAGTTTTTTTTATTTTAATAAGTACTTTAATTGTTGCTCAAAATACAAATGGCAGAAAATTAATGGAATCTGGTCTTAATAATTTTTCTAAGGGTAATTATACAATAGCTTTGAGTGACTTTAGAGATATTATTCTTGATTCCGAAAATGAAGAAATTCATGGTACTGCATATTATTGGATTGCCAGAGCTTATATGGCTCAAAACCTGCTCGAGAAGGCTGAAAATAATCTTGATTTTTTTATTCTGAATTTTGCTGGTAATAAATTATATCCGGATGCTGTTTATCAAAAAGCCAGATTATTGTTTAGAAAAGGCGAATATGACAACTCGGTCCAATTTTTTTATAAATTTATTGAATCTTATCCAGAACACCCATACGTTTCCAATAGTTATTTTTGGATTGCAGAATCTCTTTTCGAACTTGGTCACCTTGAAGAAGCAAAAATTATTTATTCAATGATTATTCGTGAATATCCAAAAAGTTACAAATTGGAAGCTGCTAAGTATAAACTATCTCTAATTACACTTAAATTCAGAGAAAATGAACTTTTAAAACTTTTAAGAATAAGCCATGAAGAATATCTTAAGGCACTGGAAGATTTCCAGCAGCGTGAAAAAACTTATGAGCAAACTATTAGTGACTATCAAAGAAAACTTGTTTCGACAAGTTCAGAAGACCAGCAATCTCTAATTATTGAAATGCAGCAGAATAATCTTGAAAAAGATAATTCTCTTGCATCATTAAAAAAGCAGATTATAGAACTTGAAAATACAATTTCAGATTTGCAGACAAGACTTTCTAAGGAAAGTTTAGAATTTACTAAGGAAGAAACTTCTTCTGTAAGCATTAATACCAGTTCTTTGAAAACAGAAAAACTTCTGGAACTAAAAAATTCTGCCCTCATTTTAAAAGAATACTATTTAGATTGGCTTGCTTCCAGGATTGGAGATTAATATATGAAAAGAACCAGTATTATTATAATTTTAATTTTTTTGACTATTAATACTTTCTCTCTGGAAATGACAGAAGGTAGGATGAAAATTGTGCTTCATGAGGATTCGGGAAGCTTTTCTGCCTATTATCTGGAAAACATTAATACTGGCAAATATACACCTTTATTATTTGATAAAGATCCTGAGACATCTTTACTAAGTATTATGTCTGATAATAAAATTTATAAAATGGGGAATACCTCTGTTTTTTCCAAAGATCTGCTTAGAACACCAACAGGTGGTAAAATTGTATGGGAATCTACAGTTTTAAAAGTAACACAAGAGTTTTCATTTGTTAAATCTCAGTCAAGTTCACTTAGTGATGGCTTTAAAATAAAAATAACAATTGAAAATAGATCTGATCAAAATAAAATCATTGGTTTAACCTATCTTTTTGATACATTTTTAGGTGAAGAAGGTGAGGATCACTTTTTATTGGATTCCGGTTCAAATATTTCTTCGGAAAATTCAATATTAAGCAATTTCCCAAATTATTGGATATCTCCTTCATCTGATAAATCTTTTTTAGGTCTTCAGGGAATGGTAAGAGGACCGGGAATAACTGTACCAAATAAAATAATATTTGCAAACTGGAAAAGACTTCAGGATAATTTATGGAATTATCAGGTTAAGAAGAATAGGAATTTTAACCTTATACCATATTCTATTAACGACTCTGCAGTTTCAATGATATATGACCCTATTAAAGTGTTAAGAAATTCAAGTAGGGAAGTAGTTATTGTATTGGGAGTGTATAATAACAGCAGTTTTAAAGGAGCTTCCTCAATAGAGGATTCTGGTATTGATACTCTATTCGAACAAACAGTAAGTACAGATGCAGATCCACAAAATACAGAAACTTCAATAAAATCCGATCTTATAGCAACTACAGATTTAATAAAAAAAATTGACAGCTTTCTCCAATTCCCGGATAATGTAACAGATGGCGAAATAGATCTAATTGTACAAATATTGGAAACACTAAAACAGCGCCAAAAATTGTATGAGAACAGGTAATTTCTTAAAATGCGCAGTAAAACTTTAAAAAAAGCTTCTAAATATTTTAAATCTGGTAAATACAATAAAGTTTTACAAATTTTAGAGCCTCAGGTTTTTAGATATAGACAGAATTTTAATTTTTTTTATTATCTTGGTATTTCATGTTTGAATACCTCTGATTTTGGAGGAGGATACTCTTATCTTAAGAGAGCAAAAGATCTCAAACCGGATGATATAAATACTATGGCAGGACTTGCTCTTGTTCATCTTAAACGACATGAAAATTCTGAAGCACTACAACAATGGTTTCAAATTCTGGATATTGACCATAAAAATAAACTGGCCCAAAAAGGCCTTGAAACGTTAAAAAAATATTCAAAGCAGGACGACTTAACTGAATATTTTGATTCTGGTAAATATTTAAATCTTTTACCAGGAAGAAATAAATTAGCTCCTATAATTAAAACATCATTTCTTTCTGTATTATTTATAGTTTTCACTGTATTTTTCTCATTCTATATTTATAATCTAATTATACAACCCGATATTACAAGACCGGAAATTTCAGCTATAAAGCTGGATAATTTTGGATCTTTAACCAATAATGATATAAAAACAGATTATAAGTTTACAGACAATGAGATAAGAAAATTATTTGAATTAATAAGAAATTATTTTGATAATTACCAGGATAATCTTGCAATGAGAGAAATTAATAGATTACTTCTTTCAAATGCGGATAAGGAAACAAAAGAGAAAGTAAAACTTTTGTCATCCTATATTTCAATTCCTGGTTTTACTACTTTAAAAACAAATTTTACATATCAGGAATTTTTATTAGAACCAAAACTCTATAATAATTGTTATATACATTGGAAAGGAAGACTTAGCAATCTTGTAGTTACAGATAATTTAATTGAGTTTGATTTTCTTGTTGGTTATGATGATAAAAAAATACTTGAAGGAATTATTCCTGTGACTTTAAATTTTGGAGCCAGAATTGACTCTAATTTCCCAATTGAAATACTGGCTAAAATTACAAAAAAAGATACTGAATATATTCTGGAAGCTGTTTCTGTTCATCAGTATCAATAATTATCACTTGGCACAAAAATGGTAAATATTATATGAGAATTGTTGTTCAGCGAGTAAAAAATTGCAGTGTATATATAAAAGGAATTCCTGTAGGAGAAATCAGTTATGGTCTTCTTGTCTATTTGGGTGTAGAAAAGGGTGATTCATCTACTGATTTAAACTATTTACAAAAAAAAATTATTGGTCTTAGAATATTTAATGATCAAAATGGTCAAATGAATCTATCAGTCAAAGATATAGATGCTTCAATAATGGTTGTATCTCAGTTTACAATCTGCGCAAATACAAAAAAAGGTAACAGACCTTCCTATAATAATGCAGAAAAACCAGAAACAGCAAAAAAGATGTATCAAAATTTTATTGAAAAATTAAAAGAAACTGGACTTAATGTACAAAGTGGCAAATTCCAGGAAACTATGGAAGTTTCTTATATAAATGATGGCCCTGTAACAATTCTACTTGATTCAAGAAAGATATTCTAATTTTTTTTGTAATAATTCAATTTTTTTACTGTACACTGAAGTAAAATCCAATTATAAACAATATTAACTATTATCCTATAAGTAAATGGAGAAAATATGGCTAAAAAAACATTTGTTCAACAACCAGTAAATCCAGACAAAGAAAAAGCTCTTGAAGCAGCAAGACTTCAAATTGATAAACAGTTTGGTAAAGGGTCACTGATGCAGCTGGGTCAATCAACAAAAGACCTTTCAATTGAGACAATACCTTCAGGTTCTATCCTACTGGATGCCGCTCTTGGCATTGGTGGTTACCCAAAAGGAAGGATAATAGAAATTTATGGACCTGAATCTTCGGGTAAAACAACCCTTGCACTTCATGCAATAGGGGAATGTCAAAAACAGGGAGGCATAGCTGCTTTTATAGATGCAGAACATGCACTTGATCCTATTTATGCAAAAAATTTAGGTGTAAATACCGATAACCTTTGGGTTTCACAACCTGATACTGGTGAACAGGCACTTGAAATTACAGAATCTTTAATAAGATCCGGTGCAGTAGACATTATAGTAGTCGACTCAGTTGCCGCGCTCACTCCACAGGCTGAAATTGAAGGTGATATGGGAGATTCTCATATGGGTCTTCAGGCACGATTAATGAGTCAGGCATTGCGTAAATTAACTGCAATAATTTCTAAATCCGGAACTTGTTTAATATTTATTAATCAGATTAGAATGAAAATTGGAGTTATGTTTGGAAATCCTGAAACTACAACAGGAGGAAAAGCTTTAAAATTCTATTCATCTATTCGATTGGAAGTCAGACGAATTGAAACAATGTCCAAAGGCACTGAAGATGCTATAGGTAACAAAGTACGTGTTAAAATTGTTAAAAACAAGGTTGCTCCACCTTTTAGAAAAGTTGAACTTGAAATTATATTTGGAAAAGGTATTAGTGCTTTGGCCAGCTTACTTGACGGTGCTCTCCAGTACGAAATAATATCTAAAAGCGGAAGCTGGTACTCTTATGGTGAGGAAAGAATAGGCCAGGGTAGAGAAAATGCAAAATTATTTTTAGAAAATAATCCTGATATTACTAAAAAAATAGAAAAACAGGTTAGAGGATTGTTATTCCCAGATAAAAAAGAGGAAATTTCTAAAAATGAGAAAGCTGATGCTACTGAAAAAAAGAAAATTACCAGTGAAAAAGGTTTATTCTGATATATATTAGAGTTAACCATTACTAGCAAACGTTTAAACATATATAGGACAAATTAGCCTGGTTATTGATACAACAGGCATAATAAAGGTATATTCTCATAATGGAAGCAGTAAATGAGCAAGGGGAAAAAAGCAGATTCATTCTTGAGGATTTTGAAGGACCTCTTGATTTATTGCTGTTTTTAATTCGTAAATCAGAAGTAAACATATATGATATACCTATTGCTCAAATAACGGAACAATACATCTCTTTTCTGGATCTGGCTACTAAGACCAATCTTGATGATCTCACAGATTTTTTCTTAATGGCAGCAACTTTACTATTAATAAAATCCAGAATGTTATTACCCGTTGAAATTAGTTTTGATGATGAACTCGAAGATCCACGACAGGAATTAGTTGACAGATTAATAGAATATCAGAAATATAAGAAGTTTTCAGAATTAATGGCTGTTAAAGAAGAAGAATCTGAATGGCATATAGAACGGAATAAAAAACAAGCAACACTACCTTTTCCTGAAAATGATGATCTTTGGGAAAAAATTGATGTATGGGATCTTCTTAGTACTTTTACAACAATAGTTTCATCTTTAAGCAATGAACGAATTATTGATTTATACGAAGAAGTGTCTGTTAATGAAAAATTAAGTCTAATTAATGAACTACTTGAAACCCGTGGTGAGTTTCTTTTTACAGATCTTATTACTAAGGTAAACTCAAGTTTGGATGTAATCTGTGCTTTTCTTGCTCTTTTAGAATCTGTAAAGGCGAGAAATATTATTATTTTACAAAATAAACTGTTTGGTGACATCAAAATTAAAATCAGAGGCAGTGAAGGAGAATGAAACTGGAAAAGGAAGTAGCATTATTAGAAGCAGTATTATTTCTTGAAAATGACCCTGTGGATGTAAAATATCTTGCAAAAGTAACTAATTTTTCTATTAGTATAGTAGAGGAGTCTCTTGAGCAACTTCGTATTATTTATTCTGATGAAAATAGAGGGTTGGAGATTACTGATATAGGTGAAGGTTTTCAGCTAATTCCGAAAACTGAGCTATGGGAATACTTAAAAGATACTTATGGTAAAAAAAATGAAAACAAACTTTCTAAAGCAGCCCTTGAAACATTGTCAATTATTGCATATTCACAACCAGTTACCAGAGGCGAAATAGAAAATATACGAGGTGTTTCCCCCGATAGTATGATGAAACTCCTTATAAATAAAAATTTCATAAAGGATGTTGGTAAAAAAGATGTACCCGGAAAACCTTCTCAATATGGGACTACTAAAGAATTTCTGAAAGCATTCAGATTATCCAGTATTGCCGATTTGCCAAAACTTGATGAAATAGAACAGGATAGGTTTGAACTAAATGGATAGTGTAGAAGAAAATAAATTACGTCTTCAGGTTTTTATGTCACGAAGTGGTGTCGCGTCAAGAAGAAAATGCGAAAAGCTTATTACTGATGGGTTTGTAACTGTAAATGGTGAAATTATTACCGAAATGGGTTTTAGAGTATCCAATAAAGATATAATTACATTTAAGGGACAGATAATACATCAAACAAAAAAGAAAATATATCTTGCTTTAAATAAACCTCCATTGTATCTATGCAGTAACAGTGACCCTCAGGACCGAAAACTTGCTATAGATCTAATTAAAAATGATTTTCAGGATAGATTATACAATGTAGGCAGGCTTGATTATTTATCTACCGGGCTCATTTTTTTTACAAATGATGGGACCTTTACTAAAATTGTAGCACATCCTTCTTCTGGTATAGAAAAAGAGTATATTGTTGAATCAAAACAAATAATTGAAGAAAAATATCTACTTGAATTTATGAAAGGAGTTACAATAGAAGGTGAAAAATACAAACTTCATTCTTACAAATATAAAACAAAATATAAGGTAAAACTAATATTACTTGAAGGGAAAAATCGTGAAATTCGTCGTTTTTTTAAATCACGAAATCTAAAAATAAAAAAATTACATAGAGTTAAAATTGGAATTGTTGAGTTGGAAAATATTCCTTCCGGTAGTTATCGATATTTAACAGAAAAGGAAATTAACTGGTTCTTGAAAAAAAGCAGAGGAGAATCAAAAAAATGATAGTTGCCCTTGATGGTCCTGCAGGTGTGGGGAAAAGTACGATTGCAAGAAAAATTGCTAATAAAGCATCACTATTTTATGTAAACTCCGGTAACTTTTACAGGGCAATAACTTTTGAAACAATAAAAAACAATCTTAAAAGCGATAATATAATTGAAATTATTGCTATTGCCGAAAAACTTAAATTTTCCATTAAAGAAGATCATTTATATGTAAATAATATAGACATTGAAGAACATCTTCATTCCGATTCTGTCGACAGCATGGTAGCACAGGTATCTTCAATTATTGGCGTAAGAAATATAGTAAATAGTGCTGTTAGAGAAATTAGTAAATCAATGGATATAATAGTAGAGGGAAGAGATATAACTACCGTTGTTTTTCCAAATGCAGACCTGAAGGTTTACCTTGATGCTTCAGTATCTACCAGAGCAGCAAGAAGATTTAATCAGGGTGTTAGTACTTTGTCACTTGAAGAGATTTCTAAAAGTATTCAGGCCAGAGATGAAATTGATAAATCCAAACCTGAAGGTTCCCTGAAAATTTCAAATGACGCTCTTTATTTAGACACATCGGACTTGACCATAGATGAAGTTTGTGAGAAAGTGTTACAGAAATTAAGCGTTATGTAATTATAAATTTCAGGAGAATTATCATTATTATGGCAGAGAGCGAAACGGATATTACCACAGATTCACAAACATCACTCCAGGAAGAATATCTTAATTCTTCCAGTAACCTTCAGGAAGGTCAGCTTATTGAGGGTACGGTAATTGAAATCAGTACAGAAAGCGTTTTTATTGATATAGGTTATAAATCAGAAGGCAAAATTCCAATAGAAGAGTTCAAGACAAAGCCTGAAATAGGTGATGTTGTAAGTGTTGTACTTATTTCCAAAGAAGGAAAAGGTGGACAGGTAATAGTTTCTAAAGGAAAAGCAGATGAAAAGGTTTTCTGGAAAGACATAAAAAATGCATTCCAGGAAAAAACAGCTGTTGATGGTAAGTTTATTAGTTCAAATAAAGGTGGTTTCGAGGTCAATCTCGGCCATAATATTATTGGTTTTTGTCCTTTATCTAAAACTGATGTTGTAAGAGTTGAAGATCCTGAAAAATATATAGGGATGAAGTCAAAATTTTTAATTGAGAGACTTTACAGTGATAATAAACTAAAAATTGTCGTTTCCAGAAGAAATTTTTTGGAACAGGAAATCAGTGCTAAAAAAGAAAAATTCTTCAAAGAAACTGAACTTGATTCTGTTGTATCAGGAACTGTAAAAAGTTTTACCTCCTTTGGTGCTTTTGTAGATCTTGGTGGTTTTGATGGATTGCTTCACATAAATGATATGAGCTGGGGTCATGTTACAAGGCCAAAAGACTATGTTAAAAAAGATCAAAAAATAGAACTAAAGGTTATTAAGCTTGATCCTGAAGGACAGAAAATCAATTTGTCATTAAAGCATTTTACTCCGGATCCATGGTCAGTATTTGAAGATAAATATGCTGTAGATGACATTGTAAAGGGTAAAGTAACAAAACTGTCCGATTTTGGTGCATTTATTGAAATTGAAGAGGGAATAGAAGGTCTCGTTCATATATCTGAACTATCCTGGGTAAAAAGAGTAAAACATCCAAGTGAAATTTTAACAATTGGTGATGAAGTAGAAACAAAAATACTTGGATATGATCTTGCAAGTGGTAGAGTGTCTCTGGGTTTAAAACAGGTTTTGCAAAATCCCTGGGATAATCTGGAAGAAACATTTCCAATTGACCATAGGCTTAAAGCTAAAATAGTTAAGCTTACAAATGCTGGTGCTTTTGTTGAACTTACAGAAGGGATTGATGGTTTTCTTCATGTAGATGATCTTTCATGGACAAGAAGGGTGAAAAATCCAGGTTCTATACTAAAAGTAGGTGAAGAGATAGAAGTTGTTATTATGGGAATTGATAAAACTGCTCATAGAATTAAACTTGGTTATAAACAACTTTCTGATGATCCATGGAAATATCTTAAAAAGAATTTTCCTAAGAATAGTCCTATTGAAGGTGAAATTACTAATATAACCGATTTTGGAGTTTTTGTTAAAGTAATAGGTGATATTGAAGGTTTGGTAAGTAAATATAATTTAGTTGAACCTGGTGCAGATGATAGTCGGGATGAAGATTATTTATCACGATTTAAAACTGGTCAGAAAGTTAAAGCTCTGGTTACAGAAATTAATCCTAAAACTCAAAGATTATCACTTTCTATAAAAGACTATGACAGAAGTATAGAAAGGAAAGAAATTTCGAAATATATTCATGATGATGTCGAGGGATCCAATGCAACTTTTGGGGATTTCCTAAAAGGTATGGGTTCCGATTCTGAAAACTAGTTTATGTTTACATCGAATATCGATGCAAAGAGATTAGCTACACTTATCGAAATTAATAATCTTATTAATTTAGATTATCAGGATGCACATGCTCTTTTGTCTAGAATTTTAGAATCTGCAACAAGACTTACAATGGGAGAAGCTTCATCGCTTCTCCTTGTAAATTCTGAAAACAATAAACTATACTTTGAAATATCTATAGGTTCCAAAGAAGAGGAACTTAAAAATTATTCCCTTAATATGGGAGAGGGAATTGCGGGATGGGTAGCAAAAAACAGTACTTCTTTAATAGTTAATGATGTAGATACTGATCCAAGATATTTTGCTGAAATTGGTGATAAAATTGGTTTTAATACAAAGTCTATTCTTGCAGTTCCTATGTTAATAAAAGATGAATGTGTTGGTGTTATAGAGATAATTAATAGAAATGATGGTGGTTATTTTTCTAATGAAGATCTTCAATGGCTGGAAATGTTTGCATCCCAGTCTGCTCTTACTATTAGAAATGCAAAAGAATATCAACGTGTAAAAAATGAAGTTGACTTACTTCAAAATAGAATAGATAAAAGTGTTAATAGCTATCATACATTTATAGGATCGAGTAAGCCTATAATTGAAAAACTTGATATTGCAAAGAAAATTGCACTTACAAATTCATCAGTTCTTATAACTGGCGAGAGTGGTGTTGGTAAAGAATTATTTGCAGAACAAATTCATCTGAATAGTAAACGAGCTAATGGGCCATTCATTCGGGTAAATTGTGCTGCTTTGCCAGATAATCTTATTGAAAACGAACTCTTTGGTCATGTAAAAGGAGCTTTTACAGATGCTATTAGTGACAGGAGAGGAAGATTTGAACTGGCAGATAAAGGAACAATTTTTCTTGATGAAATAGGGGAAATACCTTTAAGTCTGCAATCAAAACTTCTAAGAGTTTTACAGCACAAAGTATTTGAAAAAGTAGGATCCAGTAATTCTATAACTGTAGATGTAAGAATACTGGCTGCTACTAATTCGGATTTAGAAAAAGCACTTAAAAATGGTACATTCAGAAAAGATTTATACTACAGGTTAAATGTATTACCTTTTCATATACCTCCATTAAGAGAAAGAACTGAGGACATTACAATTCTTGCAAACTTTTTTTTAACAGAGTATACAAATAAAAAAACAATTAATTTTACAATTGAAGCTTTAGAAGCTTTACTTTCTTATTCCTGGCCTGGAAATGTTAGAGAATTGGAAAATGTTGTTGAACGAGCAGTTATTGTATCATCTAATAATATCATTGATGTTGAAGACTTAATGCTGCAGAATTACGATACTAAAAAAGACCCCTATATTGGAAAATCTTTAAAGGAAGCAATTATTCAGTTTAAAAAATATTTTATTAAAAGTGTATTAGATAGACATAAATGGAATCAAACTGTAACATCTAAAGTGTTAGGGATTCAAAGAACCTATCTTTCAAAACTTATAAAAGAACATAATATAAGAAAATAACTAGGAGTAAAAATGTCTCAGAATAAAGAAAAAACAGAAAAAGTTGCTGTTAAACAAAAATTAGCTCTATTAATTCAAAAAAACAGTAAAATACTACTCGCATTTATAGTTCTGATAGTTGTAATAGTTTTAGCTTTACTTGTTTATAATTCAATTCAATTAAAGAATATAGAAAAGTATACTCAGGAAATTGAATCTATACAGGATGAGTATACAACTATAACTACCACTGTTAATGAAACAGAAAAAGTAACATTAGAAAAAGCAATTTTGATTAAGCTTGATAAACTAATAGCTAGCAGCCCTAAGAACTATGCTTTGCAACGCGCACTTTTTATAAGAGCTAATATTTATTACCAAAATCAGGAATGGGACAAATCAATTGCTGACTTTAATTTATTGGCAAAAGATTTTTCCAATAGTTATCTGGCACCTATCTCACTTATAAATACTGCTATCTGTTATGAGGATTCTAATAGATTGGATCAGGCTATTGAAACATATCACTTAGTAATACAGGATTATTCAAAAGTTTCTCCTGAAATTCCAAATATTTATTTTTCTTTGGGTCGACTTTATGAACACCAGGGAAATATAGATTCTGCGTTAACTGAATATAATAACCTGGTAGATTCTTTTCCTGACAGTAATTGGACAAATCTTGCAAGAAGCCGTATAATCTATATTGAAAGTAAATAAACTTGTCAACAAACTGATAGCTACTAAGATATCAGTTTGTTTTTAGTATTTCACTGGAGTAAAAAATGGCAAAAACTGCAAAGAAGCGAGCTAAAATTCTCGAAGCTAAATACTTTGGACTCCTTATTGGGGTAATGATTATCTTTTTAACTATAGGTGTTACACATTACACATCTATAATTGATAATCTTGAAACAAAAATACTTGATGTTCACTTTCGTTTGAAAAATACATTTTTAAATGAAACTATACAGGAAGGAGTAAGTTATGTTGAACATAACCCGGATATCTCCCCTGATATATTAATTGTTGGCATTGACTTCAAAACTCTAACAAAATTTGGTAAATGGCCATTCCCCAGATATACACACTCTTATTTAATAAATACTTTATCGAGAATAAGTAATCCAAACGAAAGAGAAAGAGCTCTTTTTATTGATATATTTTTTGTAGAGCCTGATTTAGAGGCAATAGATGATGCTATTTTAATAGATAGCATTAAATCCAGTGGAAGGGTTTTTCTTGAAACAATTTTAGATGAAGTACCTCCTGCAGCTGATATTAGTCAAGAGATATTTACAAGGCAACAAGTTTTATATGATAATTATGGCGAAATACGTAATATAATTGGTGATTGGGAATCAATGATCGCTTTCACGGGATTACAAGCTCCTCTTCAACCATATGCTGCAGCTGCAAGAGGATATGGACATGCTAATTATTTAAAAGATAGTGATGAAATTTACAGAAGACAACCTTTAATTGGGAAATCAGCACAATTAATAAAAGAAATAAAACTTGATGATCTTAATGAAAATTTTACAATAGATAAGAATAATTTTCAAAGATTAGCATGGTTTGACAAAGATGATATTTTACATAATATTGAATATCCTTTAAATAATTCTATAATAGATAAATTAAAAAAACAGATGCTTGAAAAAGCCCCTTTAAAAACTGTTGATAGTAATAATGACGGGACACCAGACGAAAGTTACTATATTGTAAGACTTTATGAAGATCATTTTCTACCTGCTATTACTCTTTCACTTGCTCTTGAGTACTTCAATAAGGAACTTTCAGATATTGAGGTTTCTCTTGATAAATATATTTTTATTCCACATCCACAACATTTTAATACAGAAACAGGTTTATGGGGTCCATATCAATTAACAACAAAAGAACCTGTTTATAATGAAGAAGGTGAAATAATAGAAGAGGGTGAATACCGTATTGTCAATGATATAAAAATACCTATTGATGAAAACGGAGCTATGCTTGTAAACTTCATGGGACGTCCTTCTTTTGCAACTGCTGGCAAAAGACAAACATTTCCCGTTCGATCATATTCAGGATATGCATCAAACCCTCCAGGGCTAGATCCTTCCAGATGGCCTAAAACAAGAGCTCTGGGAAATAAAATTGTTATGATGGGAGCATTTGCAAGGGGAGTGGCAGATGATCAGAAACCAACTCCCTTTGGTTTAATGTATGGGGTTGAAATACATGCAAATGCCTTAAATACAATATTAATGTCTAATTTTATTACAAATGTACCCTATTTTATTGATATTTTAATTTTGGTTTTCATGGTATTGTTAATTTCATTTATTTCTTCAAGACTTTCTACTATATGGGCTTTAGTTGTTACAATAATAGTTGAAGGATCTTTATTTGTTGTTTCTTCGATGATATTTGACAGTAATGCTGTTTTAATTAATTTCACAGCTCCTGCTCTGGCAACAATTTTTTCTCTTATCACAATTATTGTTTATCGAATAATGACAGAAGAAAAAGATAAAAAAAGAATTAGAAATATGTTTGGTACGTATGTAAATCCAAAAGTTGTAGATCAGCTTCTTGAGAATCCTCCTGAACTAGGTGGTGTAGATAAAGAGATAACTGTCTTATTTTCAGACATAAGGGGCTTTACAAGGACCTCTGAAGGTCTTTCTCCACAGGATCTGGTAAAATATATAAACAAGTATCTAACAGCTATGACTGAAGTTATTGATAAAGATGAAGGTACTCTTGATAAATATGTCGGAGATGAAATTATGGCCTTCTGGGGTGCGCCTATGGAACAGAAAGACCACGCACTAAGGGCCTGTAGATCTGCTGTAAGACAAATGGAAGCATTAAGAAATTTCAATAAAACTATGCCTGTAGAAAGACATATTGATATTGGAATTGGTCTTAACTCGGGAATAATGACTGTTGCTAATGTAGGATCAACCAAAAGGATGAACTATACTCTAATGGGGGATAATGTCAATTTAGGAGCTAGACTTGAAGGGACAAACAAGGTTTACAGGACTAATATTATTATTAGTGAAAACACTTATGGACTGGTTAAAGATCATATAATTGCAAGAGAACTTGATAATATTAGAGTTAAAGGTAAAAATAAACCTGTTCTAATATATGAATTAATAGATTTTATTGGGAATGATGGAAAATCAACTGAAATTATTCAAGATAATTAAATATTTCGTGAAATTTAAAACAGGGGTAGTATACTCATTCTCCCTTGTTTTATTAGTTTTTTTAGTATCATCATGTGGAATTAGTACTTATATTTATATCTATCCTCCAATAAAAAATGGTATAAATTTATCATTTTCTCATGATTCAAGAAATAATAAGGATCCCAATTTTTTTAATTTGGGATATGATATTTATTATAGAATATATGACAATTCTGCAGGTTCCCAATTTAATGGTAAAACAGCCTCAGAAATTGATAATATACTTATGGCTGATGGAAATACTTTTTTTACTTCAGATAATATTAATAAACTTTTATTTCGTGCATTCGATACAGATAGTTTATACAAACCACTAAAACATTTTTCCAATGATAAATCTTTAGATTATTCAGTGCCACCATTTTTACCAGTTGACAATAGTGTGATAGCTGATAAATCATTTTATATAAATATTATTCTTAATAGTACAAATAGGAATGATCCATATCTAGAAACTGTTGCTCCGTATAGTTCAATAACATTGCCCGAAACAATTAAATTTAGAAGATATATTTCTAATGATTTTAAAGATTTTACAACATTTAACAATTCAGATGAAGATATAAACTTTACGATAATTGATGATAATTTTTTAGTTACATTTTTTGTACTTTCCTATGGTTTTACGGTAAATTATTATACTCTTACATCAGATAAACCAATTTATATTGGATATACAATTTTTAGTTAATTCAGGAGATTACTTTGTTTAGTTTTTATTTTAATATTGGTTTAATATACCTGTTAGTTGGATTCGCTGTTGCTCTTATTTCCTATTTTGCTTTTAAAAAAATGGTTTTGGGAAATTTCCTTGGAGCTTTGGTTATTGCATTAATAGGTTCTTATCTGGGTGGGGTGCTTGAATTTGTATTTAAAGATTTAATTAACTTTCTTAGTAATCTAAATAATTCAGTAAATATTTTCCCTCCATTATTTACATCTATTATATTGATGTGGATTTTTACAAAGGTAAGTGAAAAATATAAATAATTCATTACTTCCGATAATGTATATTCTGTCTACTTGAATACTTAATTCCTATTTTATAAGAGGTTATTATATAATGGATTCGAAAAATATAGATAAAACAGGTAAAGCCTACAAAGAACTGCTTGAAGTTATAATTAAACTTCGTAGTCCGGAAGGATGCCCTTGGGATAAAAAACAAACACTTAAATCCTTAATTCCTAATTTATTTGAAGAAACTTTTGAATGCATAGATGCAATTGATAACCAGGATACAGACAATACCATGGAAGAGATTGGCGATTTATATCTTCTGGTTGTTATGCTCTCATATATTCTGGAACAATCCAGTACATACACTATTGTCAATGTACTGGATACAATTAAAGAAAAACTTATTAGAAGACATCCACATGTCTTTTCTGATACAAAAGTAAATTCCGTTGATGAAGTTCTTGATCTTTGGCAGGATATCAAAGTAAATGTGGAAGGAAGGTCTAGAAAAAACTCTATTCTGGATTCTATACCTTTATCGTTTCCACCACTAGAAAGAGCTTTTAAAATTCAAAAAAAAGTTTCTAAAGTCGGATTTGACTGGTCAAATTCTGTAGACGTTATAAAAAAAATAAAAGAAGAACTTAGTGAACTGGAATATGAATTAAGTAATAACAATAAAGAATTAGCTGAAGGCGAAATGGGAGATTTCCTTTTTTCTGTAATAAATTTGTCAAGATTCCTGGATATTGATCCAGCTTTAGCTCTTCATAAAACTAATCAGAAATTTACAAAAAGATTTAAACATGTTGAAAAAGAGATACTAAAACAAGGAAAAGAATTAGGAGAATCTTCTCTTGAGGAGATGGACATATTTTGGGAACAGGCAAAAAATATTGAAAATACCTAAGTATTAAGTTTTTAAATAATTAAAATAGTTTTTCCCATCTATTCCTGCATAAAGATGAGTTCTTTCTAATGAGTAATTAGTATTAAAATCTGTTCTATCTATAAATTTATCTATATAAAAAAATACATTACTATCTTTTCGACCTGTATTTTGTATTGTAATTTTTAATTTTTCTTTTTGCTCCCATATTTGTATATTTGGGTATTCGTTTTTTTCCTGAACAAAGTTTAACAATTTGTTAAATAAATCTTTATTATCCAAAGAAGATGATACTAAATAAGAGGAACCTCCATAAAGGGACATTAATGATTTTCTTTTTCTGTTAGATACATTTAAATTTAATAGTTTCGTTTTATTTAATTTAATTCCTTGTGGTAAATTATTATTCATACGTGTAAGTAAATCTAATTCAGGTATATTTGAGCTTAGAGTTATAGATAAAATTTCAACTTCAGAATTAATTCCTAAAGACAATGGATGTGCAAACTCGATTTTAGGTTTAGGATTAAACCCTTGAGTATATTTAATTTTAATTCCTGACCGTCTTAAAGTTTTTGAAAATACATTTAAAATATTTAAATGAGAAAGGTAAATAGCTTTTCCCTGTTTGCTAAACTCAAGTAAATATAAAAATGATAAATCTGTATTTTCTTTAACAATTTCTTTTATTGGTAATTCCGATAAAGTTCTTTTATTAGTATTCTTTTCTACTACTGTCTCATTCTTGCAAACACCACAATTGTGAGTACAGGGATCATCACAAATTTCAGTTGTCTCATAATTCAAAGATTTCTTATATTCTCTTTTTAAATATGGTTTTGTTATACCAAGAGTTATTCCATCCCATGGAAACTTCTCATCTAATGATTTCTCTCTTGTTATCTCATCCTCTACATTCCAATTTGCATTATCAATTGATTTTTTCCAAATAGACATATCAAAATGTTCTTCCCATGCATCAAGTCTTGCTCCAGCTTTATATGCATCAAGTATTATGGCACCTACCCTTCTATCACCTCTGGAGATAATCCCCTCGACATATGATACTATTGGAGTATGATACGAAAGTTTAACATTACTGTTTCTTTTAAAGTAATTCTTTAAATCTCTCATATCCTTATAAGCTACATGTTCTTTTAACTGAGGTGCCCATTGAAACGGAGTATGTGGTTTAGGTATAAAAGTACCTACATTTACATTTAACTTCATTCCTGTCTTTTTTTGAATTTCATCAATATAAGAAGATATCCTGTTAGCTTCGGTAGACCTATCTGTACCCGGAAGTCCAATCATAAAATAGAATTTTGCAAGCTTCCAGCCCATACCTTTAGCTTCTTTTAGTATAGAAATTATTTTTTCCGGATCTATTTCTTTATTTATACTTTTTCTCCATTGTTCATCTGGAGTTTCTATAGCAAAAGTAAGACCACTTTTACGAACTCTGGATAACTCTTTAAGTAGAGGAAGTGTAAATGAATTTATTCTTAGTGATGGTAGTGAAAATGATATATTTCTTGTTACAAATTCTGAATTAAGCCTATTTATAAGTATATCCAGGTCTTTATAATCACCGGAAGATAATGATGAAAGGGTAATTTCATTATAGCCACATTTATCTACTAAAAAATCTACTTCTTCTACAATATGCTCAATATTTTTTTGTCTATAAGGCCTATAAAAAGACGCTGCATGACAAAACCTGCAACTATTAGGGCAACCTCTCATAATTTCAATAATACCATTGTCCTGAATTGTAGATATATTTGAAATTGGGATTAAACCAGTCAGTTCACTATTAAATCCAGGCCATATAGATCTTTGAACTAAACCAGTCTTAGAATCAGTCCAAACATATGGAGAGTTAGACAAAGTATCTAAAACAAATTGTCTATCTGCACCCTTTCTTTTGGCAACTGAGATGGTAGTCATTAAATCATAAAAATCTTTTTCTGCTTCTCCCAAATAAACTGCGTCTAAAAAACTTCCAAAAGGAGCAGGATTAGTAATAGCTGGCCCTCCTGCAATTATAACAGGATCATGTTCATTTCGATCTTTATTTAAAATAGGGATGTGGCCAGTTTCCAGGATAGTCAGTATATTTGTTGCACTTAATTCATATCCAATTGAAAAACCCAAAATATCCAATTCATTTAAAGGAATACCATTCTCTAAAGTATACAATGGTATATTATGTAATTTTAGTTTTGTTTCAAAATCCTGTGCTGGTGCAAAAACTCTTTCACAGCTAACTCCATCGAGATTATTTAACCCTCTGTACAACAATTTTATTGCATGATTTGACATTCCTATTTCATAAAGGTCTGGAAAACAAATCCCAAAATTCAAATTTGATTTATCATACCCTGTAATAGAACCAAATTCGCCTCCAACATAACGTCCAGGCATTAAAACATTTAACAGGATATTTTTTAAATCTTGTTCAGGTTGAATTAAACTCATTTTAGTACCTATATCTTCTTAAGTATATATTTTGTAGTATTCCAACAGAAATTAGAGCCGTCCATAATGAAGAACCTCCGTAAGAAATAAACAATAAAGGGATTCCTGTTATGGGCATAATCCCAATAGCCATACCAATATTTATAATTACATGGAAAAAAATCATCATAACAATGCCGGAGCCAACAAATATTCCATAGTCATCTTTAGATTTCATTATAAGCATCAGTCCTCTAACAAGTATAATAGCAAAAAGAAAAATTACCAGTACAGATCCTATAAAACCCAATTCCTCTGATAAAATAGAGAAGATAAAATCTGTACTTTGTTCTGGAAGAAACCTATAATGGCTTTGGGTTCCTTGCAAAAAGCCTTTACCAGACAAACCTCCGGAACCAACGGCAATCAAGGATTGAATGATATTCCAGCCTGTTCCCCTTGGATCTACACTGGGATCCAGAAAAACAATTAAACGCATCAATTGATATTCTTTTAAAAATGCTCTAACTGCCAATGAACCAAAGAGCCCTGTAATCATTAGAAAGGATGAATAAAAAATCCAATAAAAATAACTTCTCTTTGAATAAACAAATCCTATTATTGAAAGAAATGCAATAATACCTATAGATCCACCAAGAATAATAAATAAATCATTATTAATTAAAACCTCAACAAACCTGAAATCTTCTTTAAGAATAAATTTCTGCCATGCAGGGAGAACTCCCATAATTATCATTAATAAACCGGATACAAAAAGAAAAAGAATATATCTTTTTTTTGCGCCAGCCATAAATGAAATTATTAGAAAAATTGGAATAAATACAAGAGCTGTGCCCATATCAGGTTGTGCTATTACTAATAACAATGGTAAAAAACCAATTAACATAGCCAGTAAAAAAGTAGAAAGTCTTTTAATTGATTTTTTCTTTTTAACATAATAATCTGATAAAAAAAGAATTGTAGCAATTTTGGTAAACTCAGATGGCTGTATACCAAATCCAAATAGCCCTAGCCATGATTTTGATCCATTTACTTCACGACCAAATAGAAGTGTTAGAATAAGTACAAAAATAGCCCCTAAATAAATATATAATGACCATTGTCGAAAAAGTAAATAGTCAGAAAACATCACAATAAAAAATATAATTAATCCACTAATAATCCAAACTATTTGATATATAAATTCATTTGATATTCTTAGTCCTGTGGATGTGATTCCACTTGAATAAATAAACATTATCCCAAGAATCATTAATCCCAACATTGAAACAAAGATTGCAAAATCAATATTAAAAAGATTTTTAACTTTCACTCAGGTTTCCTCTTATTTCTTAACCATCCCCATCTTAAAGAATCAATGGCATCATCATAGGTTTCATCTGCAAAAATTCCCTGATATATTATATTGGCGGCACGAATTGCCCACCATTCCCAATCATTTACTGCTTCTACCATTGTAATTACTACAACCTGATCCTCTGGTAAAGCATCATAAGGACCATAAGATATAAACCAGGCATTCCAACTATCTTTAAGGCCTACTTCACCAGTGCCTGTTTTACCTGCAATATTCACAGCTTTAGTTGTTATTACAACCTTGGCTGTACCATCAATTATTACGCCTCTCATATATTTCTGCATAGTTTTAAATGTGCTATTGTGTATAGAGCTGGTATGAAGTATTTCTGGTGTATTTTTCTTTATAAGTTCACCTGTTACGGAATCACGAATTTCCTTAAGTAAATGAGGTTTATATATTACTCCCTCATTAACTATCATAGCAACCAGGTTTGCCATTTGAATTGGTGTAGCATTTAAAAAGCCCTGACCTATAGACATATTAACAGTGTCACCACCTACCCATTTGGTATTATATACACGTTCTTTCCATTCAGGTGTGGGAACAAGACCATGTATCTCCCCTGGTAAATCAATTCCTGTATATGCACCCAGACCAAACCTTCTTGCATAATCTGAAATAATATCAACACCAAGATATTTCAATCCTAAAGTATAAAAATAAACATTGCAGGATTGTTCGAGAGCTTCATGTAATATTAATTTCCCATGACCCTCAGGAACATGACAATGGAATTCTCTGTTTCCAAACCAGACACTTCCCTCACAATTTATAGATTTATTAATTGGAAATAATTTTTCTTCTAAATTTGCAGTACTCATAACAACTTTAAAAGTTGAAGCTGGTTCATAACTCGATTGTATAGTTCTGTTTAAAAATGGATGACGGTTGTCTAATGCCACATCCCGAAAAGTAGAATTACTTTGATCGTTATAAAAATTATTAGGATTAAACCAGGGATATGAAACAAGCGCAAGAACTTCTCCAGTTGAAGGCTTAAGAATAACTACAGATCCTATTCTTTCTCCCAATGCTTCTTCTGCAAGGGTTTGTATTTTAGTATCAATAGTAAGAACTATATCCTTTCCATTTTCCGGAAGTTTATCTTCAAGCTGAACATTTTGTATTTTACGACCTTGAACATCTACAGTCTTATAATGGATACCATTAGAACCACGAAGTATTTGATCATAGTATTTCTCAATACCACTTTTACCAACAACAGAATTTATATCGTACCCACTATTGTAAAGAATTTGGAACTCTTCACTGGTTATATCTCCTACATACCCCAAAACATGAGATATCGATCCTTTGTTTAAGTAGCTTCTAATTGGTTTGCTAATCCAGGTAACTCCCTTAAAATCCTCAATATTTTCTGCAATAATATTTATTATGCTAAGGGGCACACCACTTTTTATCTCGATTGGTAGAAATTGATTTTTGAAGTTAATAGGTATTTTATTTTTTATATCATTAGGTTTCATATCTAATATTTCAGATAATTTTATTACTAAAGAATCAATATTATTCATTTCAAGTTCTGCTGGTATTATAGTAACAGCAAAAGAATCTATATTTACAACCAAAGGATTGGTTCCTTTGCGATCAAAAATCTTTCCTCGTTGAGCTGGAATAGTATTTATACGTAGAGAAACATCACGGGCTCTTGTTTGATATTCTATATTTTTTCTAACTTGTAAGTCATACAAATAAAAAATATAAACAAGAAGTATTAATATAATAAAACTTATAAATAGATAAAGTTTAATTTTAATGTTTGAATTTCTAGTCATGATAATCTTGAATCATTTGATGATGGTAAAATTCTTATAAATTTTAGAAAAAAGTAAATAACAGGAGTAATTAGAATATTAAAACCCATTTCTATAAACAAAGACATTGTAAAAATTGAACCTGCTTTTTCAGTAAAAAATAATAGTAATAGAAAAAAAGATAAAACGGATTTAATTAAAGTACCAATAAAAACAAAAACAATCGGAACAAAAATTGGATCTAAAAATATTTTACCAAAGGTGATTCCGCTTAAATATCCAATAATGGTATGTATTAGTGCATTAAATCCCAAAGGAGATAAACTTACAAAATCTTCTACCAATCCAGCTGTAAATCCAATTGACTGTCCCTTTAAGCTACCTGAATAGTTTGATATAAGAATTAATAATACCAGCACAATATCAGGTTTAATACCTTTTATTGAAAAATTAGAGAGAATTGTAGACTGTAATATTATTACAAATACTATTACTATAAATCCAATAAAACTTTTTTTATTATTCACCTGTTTCTTCTCCTGATAAAATCAAGACATATTCAAGTTTTGAAAAATCAATAATTGGTTCAATTTCAAGGACAAGAGATGTTTGCCATTCCGGTACTTCTATATTTCTGACTCTACCAATATATATTCCCCCAGGGTAAATTGATTTCATTCCTGAACTTATTACAAGATCGCCTTCCTTAATTGAATTATATGCATTTTTACTTACATAATTCATTAAAAGATTACCATTTATAGAACCTAACCCATTTGTAAGCCCATTGTATCTGCTTTCAAGAAGTTTTGCTGCTACATAGCTTGTATTATCTATAATAAGACTAATTTTTGAAGTCAATAAACTTGTTTCCATAATTTTTCCAACCAAACCCTGGAATCCATCCTGGAAAGCAAGAACAGGCATATTTCTTTCAACACCTTGTAAAGTGCCTTTATCAATAACAAAAGAAGTAAAAATATTACCAGGATTATGAGCAATTATTTCTGCAGATATTAAAGTAAAATCAGATGAGTCTTTAAAATCCAATTGTTCTTTTAATCTTTTATTTTCCTGGTTAATTTCAAGAAAATCTCTGTCGCGAATTTGATATTTCTGAACTTTTAATAGAAGAATTTGCTGCTCTTCTTTTAATTTTTTTAATTCACCAATTGAATTAAAAGTTCCTGTTATAAAATTACCAGTAGAATTTACAGCAATTTGTAAAATTGAAAAAATAGAATTCCCAATTTTTTTTGGAGAAAAATTACTTTGACCTGTGCTTAAAGTAATTGAAAATAATGAGATAAATATAAGCAATATCAGGAGAGAAGCATTTTTATATTTAGATATTATTTTACCTATTTTAAACATACTCTAGGAATTTAAGTAATTATATATTGTCTTTGTACTAGCGGCATCTTTAACAAGTTCGAAATATTTACCAGCACCATTTGCAACACATAACAAAGGATCTTCTGCAAGTATAACTGGAACTCCTGTTTCTTTACCTATTAATTTGGGAAGTCCCTTTAGCAGAGAACCTCCTCCTGTCATAACAATTCCACGTTCAACAATATCTGCAGCTAATTCAGGTGGTGTCTGTCCCAAAGTTTTTTTAATTTCATCAATAATGGCTATTATAGGTTCCTGTAAGGATTCCCGAACTTCTACACTATCAATTTCAAGTCTTCTTGGTAATCCTGTTATTGCATCGGTACCTTTTATTTCCATTTTTTCAATTTTTTTATCTGCAGAAGCATTTCCAATATTTATTTTTAAATTTTCAGAAGATTGTTCACCTATAATTAAATTATGAACTGTTCTTACATGTTTAATTATTGCTTTATCAAACTCATCTCCACCTAAACGAATAGCATTAGTTACAACCATTCCTCCTAGAGAAATAACTGATATTTCTGTTGTTCCTCCACCAATATCGCATATCATGTGTCCAGCAGGTTCAAATATAGGAATATCTGCACCTATGGCTGCGGCCAGAGACTCTTCAATAACCTTAACCTCCCTGGCACCTGCCTTATATGCACTTTCTTCGACAGCTCTTCTTTCTACTTCTGTAATACAGGTGGGAACTCCAATAACCATCCGTGGTTTTACAAACCACCTTTTTGGTATTACTTTAGATATAAAATATCGTATCATCTTTTCAGTTGTATCAAGATCAGCTATAACACCATCACGTAAAGGTCGAATAGCAATAATATCACCAGGAGTCTTCCAAAGCATTCTTTTTGCTTCATGTCCAACTGCTACAACTTTCTTTGTTCCTCTTTCTACAGCAACAACAGATGGTTCTGTAATAACAATACCTTTCCCCTTGATATATATAAGTGTATTACAAGTACCAAGATCTATACCAATATCCATAGAAAAACTATTAAACATTTTTTTCATGCCCATATATTACTCCCTTACTTTGATAAAATATTATTTTATCATTCTTACTTATTATTTTAATGCAGCTTTAGAAGAGCCCCATAGTGCGAAGGATCAAGTTCTAATGCCTTTCTCCATTCAGCCCGGGCTTTTATAGTATTATCTCGTTCAGAATAAATCTCACCAATATAATAATGAGCATCTGCAGATCCTGGATTCTTATCCAATATTAAATTATACTGTTCTTCTGCTTTTTCAAGTTCATCTTCCTCAATAAATATTTTACCCAGAAGAAACCTACTTTTTATTTCTACTCTAAAATCATCATTGATATCAATAGCTCTTTTTAAATATAATTTTGAATTTTTATTATCACCAAGTTTATGATAAGTCTGGCCTATTACAAGTAATATCATATCATCTTTATCATTATCAATAGTCTTAAGAAATAGTTCAATACCTTCTTCATAAAAGCCAAGCTCACTATAACTTAATCCTAAATATTTGTATGTATCAATATTAATATATTCGAGTTCTATTGATTTCTCCAGGTAATATATTGCCTGATCTAAATAAAAACGTCCTTTATGGTAATATGCTTTACCAAGTATATAATTTACTTTGCCAGCAAGAGGTTCGGATTTGATAAGAAGTGCTTTTCTTAGATTTATTATAGCAGCATCAAGTAATGGTAATTGATCTTCAAGTGTAAATTGAGCAATCCCTAAATGAAAATATGCAAATCCGTTATATATCAAAGATTCAGGATCAAGGGGATTTAAAAGAAGTTTTTCTTCACATCTTTCGGATAACTCTTTATATTTACTGTCTGTCCACAAATTTTCCAGAGTTATTTCTTTTGGAATTATTTTTTTCGAAGTGACATTATTGTCTGAAACTTTAGCTTTAAGTCCTATAAATGTAAGGGAAGCAAAGATTAAAACAAAAAGTAAAATTACTAAAAAAACGGGTATTCTTCTTTTTTTCTTTTTATGATAATTGTATCTATTTTCTGGAATGATCATATTAAGATATTTTCCCTGTATAATATAAAATAAAAAAAGCAGGTCTATAAGCCGGGTTCTGTTATTGGTAATCATCTATCTAAGCACAAAGTTACCAATGTGCTTGAGCAATCTACCCGTAGTCTTTAGGCGAACAAACCAAACTACTGCTCGATTTTACTCCTGGAGAGGTTTACCATGCCAACCATGTTACCATGGAAGCGGTGGGCTCTTACCCCACCATTTCACCCTTACTTTAAATATATAAAAAAAATACATTTAAAGCGGTATATTTTCTGTGGCACTTTCTGTAACACATATCTGTGTTCCCGGGAGTTACCCGGCACCAATGTTCTATGGAGCCCGGACTTTCCTCTGATACTATCAGCGATTACCTGACCTGCTAATTAATTTTTAAAAACTATTTTAACTGATATCAAAATCAATGGTATCAGCATTAACCAAATCTGCAAGACCTCCGGAATCTGCATCTGAAAAGCTATATTCATCCTGTAAAAGATCTTCTTCATAATAGAGAATTCTACTACAGTATGGACAAAAATGAATCTCGTCTCCAGCATGTACATCATTCTGAAACTGTGCAGGTAGAACCATATGACAACCTGTACAAACATAATCTTTAACCGGTACTATACCAAGACCGGATTTGCTGCGAATAATTCTCTCAAATTTAAACAGAATATCCTCATCAAGTCCAGGAATTATTTTTGATTCCTGTATTTTTAATTCCTCAAGCAATTTCTCTTTTTCAAGACTTTCAGCTTTAATATTCGCCTGTTCCTCGGTTAATTCCTGCTCCTGCTGGGAAATCATTTTTTCTTCCTGGACAAGTGAAAGTTTAATAACATCCTGTTCTTTTTCTTCCCTTAAAATGTCTTTTCTGTATTGCTGTCCTTTTTCTGTAGCAGCTTTGATCTGTTTATCAAGAGCCTCATATTCTCTTTGAGTTGTAATAATATCCATTTGTTTTTCATATTCTTCTCTTTCTCTTTCAGCTTCACTAAGAAGAAATTTCAAATGTTTTATCTTATTTTGAGTCTCTGTTAAAAGATCATTTTTCTCAATATAATCTTTTTTAAGTCTAATAAGAAGCTCATTTTTTGTGTTAAGAGCTTTGGGAATCTCATAAATCTCTCTCTCAATTTCATATTTACTGGATAAAATATCCTGAAGATTTCTAAGTTTATCGAAAACTTCCTGCATCATAAGTGCAACTCCTTAATTATCTATATAATCCTTTAATCTTCGACTTCTTTTAGGATGTCTTAACCTTCTAAGAGCCTTAGCCTCAATTTGTCGAATTCTTTCTCTTGTAACATTAAAATATAATCCAACTTCTTCCAAAGTTAGTGAATACCCATCTTCCAATCCAAATCTCATTTTAAGAACTTCCTGTTCCCGTGGTGGTAATGTAAAAAGAACCTCTTGTAACTGTTCCTGAAGCAGTCTAAAAGCTGTTTGATTTGCAGGGTTTTCAATATCCTTATCTTCAATAAAATCACCTAATAGAGAATCCTCTTCTTCTCCAATTGGAGTTTCCAAGGAAATAGGCTCTCTTGCAACATTTTTTACAGATTTAATTCTAAGAACAGTCCAACCTAATCTTTCAGCAACTTCTTCATCAGTAGGTTCACGACCAAGCATTTGCATTAACTGTCTGGATTCCCGAACAACTTTATTGATTTGTTCAATCATATGAACAGGAACTCTAATAGTTCTTGCCTGGTCAGATATAGACCGTGTAATGGCCTGCCTGATCCACCATGTTGCATATGTTGAGAATTTATAACCCTTTCTATATTCAAATTTTTCTACAGCCTTTATTAATCCTATATTACCTTCCTGTACCAGATCAAAAAAATGCAAACCCCTGTTAGTATATTTTTTCGCTATACTGACAACAAGTCGAAGATTAGCCTGAATCAACCTGTCTTTTGCATTTTTCATCATAATTTTACCTTCCGAGATCTCTTTCGATCTTTCCAGTATATCTTCAATATTATCTTCAAAGTTAATTTCAATGGTTTTTAATTTTTTTTCATTAACCTGAATTTGTCTTATTTTATTTTTAATTTTTTCTGCAGAAAGTTGTAAATCTTCCTCGATTTTCTGTCTTGATTCGGGTATAGCTAAACCCCTGCCCATTGTTCGTAATTCTTTTGTACTTTTTATATTCAAACGCCTTTCTATTCGTCTTTGTTCTTTTTTATAATGTCGTATTTTCCTTTCAGTTTCCATAAAATAATCAGAAAATGCAATGATCTCTGTCTGATGTATATTTATTTTCAGGATTTTTTTTAATAACTGGGTTTTCCTTTTAACAAGAATAGGATCTGATACTACTTCATTACCTGCTTCAATTATTTTTGTTTTAACATCCATATACTGTTTTAATGTAGTAGATATTTCTCCCAGACTTTCACGATAAAATTGATTCAGGCGTCTTCTTTCTGCTAGTATTTCCGAGACCTCTTTTTTTGATATATCCAATTCCTTAGGGTCAGCTTTTGAAAAAGTTTTTAACAGAAGGTTATACATTTCAGGAATTATCATCCCCGATTCTTTTATAACATTTTTTATTATATTTTCTCCATTTTCCATTTGCTTGGAGAGTTCAACTTCCTGTTCACCAGTTAAAAGATTTTCTTTACCTATTTCACGTAAATATAGACGTATAGGATCATCTATAGAGGACTCTTTCTCATTGTACACAATTTTCTTTTTTATCTCTGGTACAATTTGAGTAAGATTTTCTAATTCGCCATCAGGTAAAATTTCTTCTGCATCATTGTCATCATCCTCAGACAATACTTCTACCTCTGGAGCCCCTATACTTTCTTCTTCAAAAGTTATTTTATTTTTTTCCAGTAAACTTATCACTTCTTCTATTTTATCTGAATTTGATATTGATTCCGGTAAAAAGTCATTAACCTCATCATAAGTAACACTTCTTTTTACTTTAGCATATTCAAGAAGTTTTATGACCGATGGGTCATTCTGAATGTCCGACACTATTAATTACCCTTTATTCTTAAAAGTTCTTCATCTAAATATTTTTTTTCAGAAAGGAGTCTTTCCAACTCATCTCTTGCTTTAACTGAATCTGTCTTCCTTAACAAAATTTCAACTTCGCTGCGTTTTTTTTCAAAACTACGCTGCTTTATTCTTCTAACTCCATCTTTAATTATCTGATCTGGATTGATCCTAAACTCTCCTGTAGAGAGTTTATATGTAATTAAATCATGAAGCCGCTTGTCATCTATTTCAGAAATGATATCTTTTTCAAAAGAAACATCTCTTCTGTACATCTCTTCCAGAAGAATATACACTTTTTTTGCTTCAGAATCCAGTAAATCATCAATATCAAGTGTATTTCTAACAGATTGAAAAGCGTCTCTGTTTTCTATCAATGCAATCATAAGAAAAAGATCTAAAGAAACATGTATTTCGTCTACATTATCTTTTTTAAGACCTTTTACTTTAAAATTGTTTATCCCCTTATTTATTACAGCAAAATCTTTAAAAACAGCTCTTATGTCCACTTCTAAAACTTCTGATAGATACTTAAAACTATCCTCTTTTCTTAATTCAGTACTTAAACCAGCTAAATATGGTGCTACAAATTTCAAAATCGATTCTTTAGCTTCTGTATTTTTAAGTCCATAGCGATTTATTGCCATCTTAACCAAATACTCAAAAGTATTTATAGGATATTTTGATAGTTTATTCAACGCCTCAGGACCTTCTTTTTCAAGTATCTCGGAAGGATCCTTACCTTTTGGTAATGTAAGTACAAAATTTGTTATTCCAACTTTTTCTAAAATTATTGCAGATTTTAAAGTAGCTTCTATTCCAGCAGTATCCGGATCAAAAACAATAATACATTTCGATGCATATCTTTTTAAATATTTTGCCTGCATCTCTGTAAAAGCTGTACCTAATGGGGCTACTACATTAGGGATTCCTGACTGATAAAATGCAAGTACATCGAAATTACCCTCTACAAGAAAAAATTCTTTATTTTTTCGGATAAATTTTGCTGCTGTGTGTATACCATATAATGTCTCACCTTTTTTATATATATTTGTTTCAGGTGAATTAATATATTTACCACCCCAGTCACTCTCTTTTAATTTACGGGCACTAAAAGCAATTGTATCATTTTGTACATTTATTATTGGAAATATCAAACGATTAGTAAAAAGACTTATTTTTCTGTTTTTTGTAAAGAAAATTCCGGATGATAATAAAAATTTTTCTGAATAATTCTTTGATCTTAAAAAATTATATAGCCAGAACCTTTCAGATGGAGCATAACCTAGTTTAAATAAATTTATTGTGTCAGTGCTAATGCCTCTTTTATATAAATATTTTAAAACATCTCCAGAAGAATTTTTATTTTGCAAAATAAAATTGAAACTTCCTGTAATTTTATTGTAAAGATCTACAAGAGCTTCTTTTTGTTTATCTTCAGGACTTTCTTTTTGACTATCTATTTCAACTCCAGATTGAATAGCTAGTTGTTTAAAAGCCTCAAAAAAAGAAATATTTTCAATTTCAATTAAAAAATCAAATACATTGCCACCTTTATGACATCCAAAACAATAGAACATATTTTTATCTTCAGTAACTGAAAAAGAAGGCGTTTTTTCATTGTGGAAAGGACATAACCCCCAATATTTATCCCCTTTTTGTTTTAAGGGTAAATAACCGGAAATTAATTCGACAATACTTATTTTATCTAAAATTTCCTGTTTTTTGAGATCAAATGACATTAACTAAAAATCCCGGTCTTTTTTGATATATAAATTATAGGCAGCTGTGTGTTCAGAAAGATTTTTTGTAAATTCATGTTGTCCGGATTCAGCATTTTTTAAAAGAAAATAGAGATAATCACTCTTTTCAGGGTAAAACGCCGCGGACAACGCAATTGAACCAGGATTAGATATAGGGCCTGGAGGAAGGCCTCTATTGATATAGGTATTATATGGAGACTTAATTTTTAAATCATCAAAACTAATAAACTCAGGATGATCTTTTTCCATGATATCAGTTATTATATAAACAATTGTAGCACATGAACCTAAAGGAATTGGAATATCACGGTTTAACCTATTATAAAAAACACCAGCCATCAAGGCGGCTTCTGCAGGATCCCGATATTCTTTTTCAACTATTGATGCTAAAATTACAGTATCCATTAGTTTCCTGAGTTCTAAACTTTTATAATCAGGATTAATAATCTCTAATCGTTTAAAAAAATTATTTACCATAACCCGAACAACCAATTCTGCGGGATATTTTTTTTGGAAATAATATGTATCAGGATACAAAAGTCCCTCCATATTATAACCATCTAAACCAAATTCAGTAATTATATCTGTAGAATTTACAGCTTTTATAAAACTTGTAGACTCAGTTATACCTTGTATTTCCAGATAATCAGCAATTTGCTTACTCGTCCAGCCTTCAGGTATTGTAATTTTATATAGACTTTGACGCCCCTCTATTAGCAAATCATGAATCTCAATTAAAGTCATTTTAGAACTAAGCCTATAAATTCCTATTTTATAGTCTGATTCTGTTCCCATTAATCGACTATATAAAACAAGTGCCCATGAGTATTTAATTAGTTGCGCATCAACTAATGATTCTGATATATCACCAAGAGTATCTCCTTCTTCGATAGAAAATACAATTTCAACATCACTCAATAGTTTTGTAGGAGCATTTAAATAGTTTGCAGCACTTACTGTTCCAAATAAAACAATTATCAGAAATAAAAAAATAAAAATAATAGTTTTAACAAATAATTTCATTTATCAATCTTTCCATAAAATAAATTCTACCCTTCGGTTTTTCCATCTATTTTCAAGATCACTATGAGGAACAAGTGGTTCTTTCCCGCCCATTCCTTCTGAATCCATTCTTGATGCAGGTATACCCAACCTGGTTAAATAATTTAATACAGTAATAGCTCTTTTTTCAGACAAAGGGCCCAGTTCGTCAATCTCTTCTCTTTTTGCTGCAACAGGATCATTCCACTTTGTAAGAACAGCATGTCCCTCAATTGTTATTCTGTAAGTACTATACTTCTTAAGTAATTCACTTACTCTATTTAAAATAAACTTATTCTGTTCAATTACTTCTGGACTATCTGCTAATAAATCGGGACTGTTGACTTTAAATATTATATTTGCAATTTTAATTTTAAGAATATCACCTTCTCTTACAACAAGAACATCCACTGGGATTTTATCGGTAAAAATACCTTTATTCCCTACATTATCTTCCAATATTAGCTTTACGGGATAATCCATTGCAGCGTACACAAGTTCACCTTGAGAAGATAATCCATCCCATAATATTTTATCTGCAGGTGCTCCTTCTCCACTAAAAGTTTTAAAAGACCTTTTTTCAGGATCTTCAATTTCAAAAGACCATTTTTTTATTCCACTTGCGTCATTAACTTTCATTTTAATAACAATTTCATCATCAACTCCATCATTATCTGGCGAAAATGGAATAGGTGATAATTCAATAATACCTGTTGGAGGAGATACATCTATACTAAATTTGGACGAATGAACTTTTGGTTCATTACCTTTTGTATAAATAGCTGAAAAAACAGCAGTATAATCTCCTTCAATAATTTTTCCTCCAGTATTAAGACCATTCCAGGTTATACTTTTTGGGATACTGGAATCTCCTGAAAACTCTTTTTCAATATTTCCATTTTGATTTACCATTTTTAAAGACCATGATTCCAAACCCGATTTATTATTAACTATTGTAGTAAATTTAAGATCTTCAAACATACCATTTCCAGTTGGAGAAAGATATTTATCATTTACAGTTATAAATAATGCAGTAGGTTTTGTATCTATAATAATATCTTCGATTTTTGCTAAAGAGGTATTTCCTGCATTATCACTGGAAGAAACACTATAACTATATTTACCATCAGGAACTATATTGCCATTTTCGTCTTTACCATCCCACTTTAAATTATTAACACTTCCTTTCCAATAATATGAAGTTACAATGTCTCCATTATTATTAATTACCTCTGCCTGCCATAGATTCTCCAAACTGGATTTTTGCTCAATCTCAATGAAATCTTTTTTGCCATCAGAATCTGGTGAAAAAAGAATATACTTTGATGAAATTAAAATATCTGGATAAATAGTATCAATTATGAACTCTTGTGATATTGATGTGGGGGCATTACCCTTTTTATATATAATTGATATTTTACCTACATAATTTCCATCATCAGCTACCCGACCATTCGATCGAATGCCATTCCATAAAAACTCTTCTGGTAATTTTGTAGTTCCTGAAAAATTTCGAACAATATTAGAATTAGAATCCAGAATATCCAATGAATAAGAAGATATACCTTCAAGAACCTTAAGCTTTGGAATTAAAGATATATTATCCTGAATAGAATCTCCGTTTGGAGAGAAATATTTTAAATTTGTGGTTAGTATTAGAGGGGTTTCTTCAGTATTCAAAGTAAACTCAATAATTTCTGATTGCCCTGCATTACCTGCACGATCAATGGAAAGTAATTGGTAAGTATAATTTCCGTCAGGAGAGAGTCTTCCTGTGGGTAAAGTACCATTCCAATTAAAAATAGGTTCTGCAGCAGAAAACCACTGGTACTCATCGATAATTTTACCATCTTCAGATTTAATTAGTCCAGTCCAGATTATTTCTGTAGAAGATTCCTGGTAAAACGTAATTTCATCTTTTAAATTATCACCATTGGGAGAAAATATTACACTATCACTTTTAACATTAGCTACAGGTGGACTTACGTCTATAGTAAAAACAGGAGAAACTGAATTGGGATGATTGCCATTTAGATACAAAACATCAATTTTAGAAGTGTAGGCTCCCTCCTCAAGTATTATACCATCCTTGTCTCTTCCATTAAATACTATACTTTCAGGTAATAATCCATCTCCTTCAATTGTTCTTTGATTATTACCATTGGTATCTATTATTATAATTTTCCAATTTAATATTCCATTTGAAACAGGAATTTCAGGAGTAAAAATTAATGTATCCAGTATCATATCGTTGTTGGGACTAAAAAATGATTTATCGATATTAATTGTTATTGGTGTTTCTTCAGTATTTTTAATAATATTACTTATTTCTTTGGACAAGGAATTTCCAGCTCTATCTACACTGCTTATTTTATATGAGAACACACCATCTGATGTCATATTCCCATTATTATCAGTACCATCCCATTCAAAATTCCGGGGGATATCATTAATAAATTTAAAAGTTTTGACAGTATTCCCAGTAGAATCAAGAATTTCAGCTTCCCACAAATCTTCAGCAGATCCTGTTTGAGATATTTTAAAAGTATCTTTATTATTATCCCCATTTGGAGAAAAGATCTTCATATCATCTTCTGGTTCACTTAGCTCTAAATCAGGTAATTTTGAATCAATTACAATTGCATAACTGTCTGATTGGCCTTTATTCCCATTATCATCCCAGGCTTCTACTGAAAAATAATAGATACCGTCACTTACTGTTGATCCATTATTATCAAGACCATCCCACCGAAACTCTTCAGGAATATCTATACCACTTTCAATAGAAAATAATCTGTCAAAAAAACCTGTAAATCCTTGATTTTCTACTCTTTTCTCTTTATTACGTATTTCTCTAATAATATTACCATCTGCATCTTTTATAATAAATGCATAACCTTTTAAATATCTTGTATCAGAAATATTAATGGGAAATGTTAAATCATCTTTAATCCCATCATTATTTGGAGATATATAAAAAGAAATCCCTGAATCAGGATATCTTTTATCATATCTCCCTTTATATTTCATATTTTCATTTTCTATTTTTTTAATAATATTATAATCTTTACCAGTAGTTTTTTGTAATTCTATTTTAACATTAGATTTTGTCTTACTATATTTTAATTTATCAAAATTATTTTTATTTGTAAAAAAACTTACAGTATTATCTTGTTTATCTGTATCCTCAGTTTTTTCATCTGTTTCAAAACCAGAAATATCAAGTTTTATAACCGGAGCTTGTTTATCTATCGAACCCAATGGGATATTTACACCTACACCAGTCGCCCAAAGATTTTGAGAAATCATCGAAAAGCCTGTATGAATATTTATTTCACTTTTATTCCAGCCTTTCTCGGTAATACCCATAAAAGTACTTTCCTGGGTTATATCTGTTTTGTATGAATAATGGATACCAATAGAAGGGATTATTCCGTAAGGATTGTTATGTATTAAATCAAATGAATCTATTCTTGAACCTATATTCAGTGTTATGGTATCTTTAAAGGTTATTTCAGTACCGAGAGTAAGAATAACAGTTTTAAAATTTGATAATCCAATTAAGCCGAGATCAGCATATGCATTTATTTTAAAAATATCTGTATTACTAATATTAGTACTCACTCCTCCACTTAATGAAAATGGATCAGGATATGCAGAACTTATTCCTGAATATCCAAAATCCTGTAAAACAAACCCCCATCGAAAATCCTTAAATGGGCCAAGTTTTCCTACAGAAGAAATTACTCCGAGGTCAACCATAGCAGAAACTCCAGGTTCAAACGAACCTGCAAACTTAACCCCAGCTCCAACAAGTAAGTCAGGATAAAGTTCTTTTGAAAAAGATCCATTAAATGAAAAAGTGGGATCTGCATAAACAGAAGGATATTGAGAAGTTAGGAAATGTCCCGACCAGCTTAATACACCTGCTTTAGTAGGAATTGTATTACCAATATTTATACCATGCCCGTTATAACCACTAATATCTCCATCCTCACCAATTATTCCTATATAACTAAGATCTAATGTAACTCTTTGTGTTAGAGCCCCGGATGCTGGATTTACGGCTTCTGATTGGGGTGATAAAAGTTGAGTAACACTGGACGTACCAGCAATAAAATATGGAGAATAAAAATCTTTAGATCTTACTCCATCATCTGCTAAAACCCATAATGACGAACTTACCCATAAATAAATAAGAATAAGAACAATTTTTTTATTTAGTATATTTTTCATAACTTTGAATTTACAGCTTTTTACCAAGAACATCAACTTTCTTTGCATATAACTCTCCAATAGATTCCATTTGTTCAATTGAAAGATATCTAAATATCTCTTTTTCGGCTCTGTATTTTATTGATTGCTGAAGGTTATCAAGTTTTTCATCATTTTCCTGTAATAATAAATATATTGCAATTAAATCATTACCATCAATATTCATTACAAAGATATCTCCAGGTCTTCCCTGGCTAAAATTATCTCTATTTCTGAATTTTGTTGATATTTTTTATACCAATTTGCAGATTTATAAATACTTTCCATTTTATTGTCATCATAAAGAGGTTCATGATGGAATAAAACTAGTTTATTAATATTCCAGGCAGAGGCAAAATCAACAGCAAGACTGTAAGAAGAATGTCCCCAGTCATATTTTTCGATAGCTTCATCCAAAGTATACTGGCTATCCATGATAATTAAATCACTATCTTGATAAAAACTAATATTCTTCTCATTTTTTTCAAAATCACTGTTTTGAAGTTCTGTATCTGTAGAAAAAATCATAGTTCTGAAATCTTCTTCTATTTTATAAGAAAAAGAACCTCCAGGGTGCTTCATTCTTCGCCAGTTAATTTTTGAATTTCCTATATGGATACTATTATTATCTAAAACATTAAAGTGTACATTTTTACTAAACATATCCATAGTAATAGGAAAATATGGAGATTTCATTTGCCCACTTAAAATTTCTTCAAATTGAGGAACAGGGCTGTAAAAATTTATACTACACTCAGGGTTATATACCTGAGGCGAAAAAAAAGGTAATCCCTGTATATGATCCCAATGAAAATGAGTAAAAAATATATGATAGTTTCTAATATGACTGTTTTCATGAAAAAGATGAGTTCCCAGGCGTGTTAAACCGGAACCGGCATCAAATATAATTATTGTATCATCATTAAGTCGAACTTCGACACAAGTAGTATTTCCGCCAACAGTACCAAAAATATTCGCTGGTAGAGTTGCTAAAAAAGCCTCTCTTGTTTCTGGTGATTTTAAATCTTCAGTTTTTATTCTTTGAACAACAGCAGAAATTTTTCTTTGTATCTGATTTGATGACAAAGGTGTCGGAATTGATCCTCGCACGCCCCAAAACCGGATTTTCATATTAATTTCTCCATTAATTCAATTTTTAAAGTAAAATATACTGTTCACTGTCTCTTACTTTCAACCATTCCTCAATCTTTTCTTTAGGAACAATATTTCCATGATTCATACCAGGGCAGGATTCTGATTCAAGTTCCCAGGCTTCTTTATTTAGAAGAAATGGTTTCCAAAAAGGATAACTACGACACTGAAGAGGTCTGTTTTCATAAATTTCACAACCACCATTATCCCAAAAAATACAATCATAATTAGGTTTTTCAATTAAACTTAATCGTTTATGTTCACCCATATCAACTGTTCGACAGTATTTTTCAATAACTTCATTTTCTGATATTTTAAAATATTTTATTAGATTAGCAAGATCATTGTAAGAAAGGAATACATAACCAGGATCATAGCGACAACATTTTGAACATTGAGTACATTCAAATTTTAGACCACTTTCATAAAAAAGTTTACTCAAACTAAAGCCGCCTTTTACTGCTTCTTTTCTTTAAAGGGCATAAAAAAAGGATCCTTCATTAAGAAAGATCCTATGGGGAGAGAAGGATTTGAACCTTCGAAGGCGTAGCCAACAGATTTACAGTCTGCCCCCTTTGACCACTCGGGAACCTCCCCAATAAAACGAACTTTAACATAAAAAAAATGCTATAGTCAAGCCGCCTGTCAGATTCGAACTGACGACCCCGAGATTACAAGTCACGTGCTCTGGCCAGCTGAGCTAAGGCGGCATTTTCTGATTCGATGAACATAATAGTTTTAGAAAATTATGTCAAGTAAGATTAGTTTTTTAAATCATAAAATGAAAGCTCAAAATTGAACTTGTTAAAACATTGGTATGCTTCCCGAAGATAGCTATGGTGTGTTCAAATTGTGCTGTATATTGACCATCCGCTGTAACTATTGACCAGGTATCATCTAAGGTAGCCATTTTCCCGGAACCTAATGTTAAAACAGGTTCAATGGTAAATACCATTCCAGGGACAATAGGTAACCCCATATTTAATTCTCCTATGGGGAGAATAATAGGATCCTCATGCACATCAAGACCTATACCATGGCCTGCAAGTTCATCAATAATAGAACAACCCCATCTTGATGCAGTTTCCGAAATAGCATAACCAATGTCACCAATTCTATTACCGGCTCTGGCAGCCTTTATACCTGCAGAAGTAGATTCCTTAGCAGCTTTATATAGTCTGCGAAGATCATTATTAACATTTCCTATTAAATAAGTATAAGCCCCATCTCCATGCCACCCATCAACATTCAGGATAATATCAACTGTAATGATATCACCTTCTTTAAGTTTATAATCACCTGGGATACCGTGAACGGCTACAGAATTTACAGAAGTGCAAATAGTAGAAGGAAATCCTTTATAACCAAAAGCTGATGATTTTGCCTGTTTTTTACTCATTGAATTTATACAAAACTTTTCTATTTCTTTTGTACTAATACCAGGAACAATGAAGTTACCAAGATCTTTAAAAATTGATTCAATTATTTTACATGATTTGGATATTCTGGCTACTTCAGGAGAAGTTTTAAGAATTACATTATCATTTTCCATTAATTATTTAAATCCGGTCTTAAATTCTTTGCTCCTTCAAGATAAACAGGTTTTAAACCTTGTTCTGTATTAACAGTTATTAAAACTCTTATTATTCTTTCCATAGAGCCAACAATATCAGGTTCTTTTGTACAAAAAAGAGGTGTTTGTTCAAAACCTATAGTTCTTAATGCTCCAGCAGGATTCATAGCATCCAGATCACTTGTTTGAGAAAATATAATGCTGATAACATTTTCCAGTAATATATTATTTTCATCTAAAATTAGTTTTACAAGCCTTACTACACCTATCTCAATTGACTTGATATTATTAGATTCTATTTGTATAGCACCTCGAACTGCTTTTACAGCCATATCTACCTCCGACGCCTGATAAAAAAATGATACTACTATATATCAGCTTACAGTCATGGTAACAACAGTAATCATTTTTACCAATACATAAAGAAAAATAATTATTACTTCTCCGAATATTATTAGTCCCAGATTAATAAATCTTTTAATTTTAAATCTAATTATATCTATTAAAATAAAAATTATCTGATAAAATCCCAGAATAATAAAAATAATTGAAATGTAACCAAAAATATTTAATAAAATTAATTGTGATGAATCTAAAAACTCCTGAAAATTCCCAATAATATATGTAATAAAGACCATACATGCTAAAATAAACAACAAAGAAGTAGTTTTCCGAATTAATAATGGTATCCATGATATATTTATCTTATGCATTTTATAAATCTATCAGGCAAAAAGAATATTGTCATCACCTTTTATATAGCTTATTATCAATATAAAACGAAGTACTACCTGTAAAGGAAATTTTTTGAAGGACAAATTGCTTAACATTATACGTAATAATTCAAGTGCTCTCTACCCGGTATCTACTGGAATTGATAAAAATATTCCTGAACCTGCGATAATTAAAAGTATTATTTTTGATATCTATGGAACTCTTATAATCTCTGCTTCAGGGGATATTGGTACCTTATCAGGTCTGTCAAAATCAGATATTTTTCTTGATTCACTAAAAATGGCTAATATAAAAATTTGTACTCAAAATACCGCTGAAATAGGGCTGACTTATTTCTATTCTAATATTAATGAATCACATATACTTTCAAAGAAAAATAAAATTCAATCACCAGAAGTAATTATAACAAAAATATGGGAACAGACACTATTACAACTTGTAGATGAACAATTGATATCTACTGTTGTTACAGATGAGTTAATACGTACAGTTGCAACCTATTTTGAATGTCATACAAATCCTGTCTGGCCTATGCCTAATCTTATAAAACTTATCAAAATTTTAAATGAAAAAAAAATAATTTTAGGAATTATTTCAAATGCTCAATTCTATACTCCTCTCATATTTGAAGCACTTACTAATCTAACTTTAGGTAATATGGGATTTAATCCGGAACTGATTCAATATTCATTTATTCAAAAAGAAGCTAAACCTTCACTAAAAATGTTTAACTCCATAAGTTCTAAGTTAACTTCTGTTTATAAGATTACTCCAAACAGAACACTTTATGTTGGAAATGATATGCTAAATGATATATACTCAGCCAATAAAGTTGGTTTTAAAACAGCTTTATTTGCAGGAGACGCAAGGTCTTTACGGTTTAGAGAAAACGATGAAAGAGTATCTGATGTAAATCCAAATTTTCTAATTACCGATCTTATGCAGATTCCTGAATTGATAAAATAAAAGGTGTAGGATTACTTAATGAAACTTAAACAAACATTCATTATTATATTATTAGTCATTTTAGCAGGAACAATTTTTTATTTTGGATGGATACAAATAGAACTACCAGAAAATACCTATGGCATAGTCTTTACCAAAACAAGAGGTTATCTTCCAAAAGTCTATGAACCTGGTAAATTTTCATGGAATATTCAAAAACTAATTCCCTGGAATTTCAAATTACTCAAATTCAATCTTATTTCACAGCATTTAGATATAAACGAACAGGGGCAGCTTCCTGCTGGAAACATTTATTCTGATTATCTACCGGGAAAACCTGACTTTTCATACAATTTTAAATATTATCTAAACTATAATATTAATTTGGATTACCTGCCTCAGTTAGTTTCAAAATTTAATTTAGTTCCTGAACAAATGCCCGAAATATATTTAAAACAAAACTCTGAAATACAAATATTTATTTCTAATTTTTATAAAACTAAAGCATTGGATAACAATTCTTCAATTGATCTATTTTACAATAGCAATGATATTTCGAAAGAACTCTTAAATCTACTTTCAAAAAACTTTCCTAATCTTATTATAAATGAGTTTGTTTGTTCAAATATAAAAATTCCAGATGCTATGCTATACAATAAAGCAAAAGAAATATACCTTGCTTCTTTAAATCTACAGAACAAAGTTATTTCTGAATCGAAATTAAAAGTTGCTGAACAGGAAATTATTGACAATGCAAATTTTGAAACACTTAAAAAATATGGGGAGTTGCTAAAACAATACCCTTCTTTAATTGATTTTTTTGCTGTAATAGATATAGGCTCTGATACAATTTTTCCACAACTTAATATTGAACTGCCTGTAGAAAATAATAATTAATTAGAGAACCCCTTAGAATACCTTTTCAGAGTAACCAGTTATAGTTTTGAAAGCGGCTCTATAGCATCAGCTAATAATTATATGATGGTATAGATGTTCAAACTGCTGTATATGAATAATTTGTTCGTTAAGCAATTCTTTTAAAAGAGTTGGTTTACTGTTTACAAAAAAATGCTGATCTAATTGCTCAACAACAGAATTACTTTTACTTTTAATAATCTCTATAAAGACTCTCTTTATTCCAGATATAGATTCCAGGCCTAGTTCTGATAATGATTTAGCCTCTCTATCTTTTTGTACAACAATTTTTCTGTACATTTTCTGCTGTATAGGATCTTTTGCCATAGAAAATCTAAACTTATTAAATAATTTTCCATCGTCAGAATCAGGTGATAAAGATTCATCAAAAATTCTTATCTTTTCTCCTACATCTTCAATTGCGGCACCATACTGAAGCATACTGTCACGAATCAATCGATTTTGTGACAGTATTCCCCTTTCAAGTAGTCGAATAGTTTCCTGTATATATCCTTTAAAATAACAGGCCATATAATTATAAACAATTTCAAGAGCTTTAATCTGAGAAAACGGAGAAACACCCAATTTTTCATAATCAATAGAAGAATACTCTCTGTAATGTTGAAATCCTGAGTATCGCTGACCATGAAAAAGCCTTTCCGTTTCTAATATAATATAGCGTTTCTGTATTTCTGGAAACATCAATTCCAGTTTGTCGATTATTTTTATGCTTAATGTATTTCTATAAAATTCTTTCAAATCGATTTTTGGAAGATAATACATAATCTTAAAATAAGGATTTTTCTTAAAGTATCGAATAATATCAGCTATTGGCATTTTAGAATTGAATTTCGACGATAATTCAATAATATCAGATATAGATTCAATAATATCTATGTTTTCTAAATCCATATTTTCATCAATATTTTTTACTAAATCCAATTGTTCAATTATTTTCTTATTAAAGTTAATTCGTTTATCAAGTTTAGTAACTGAATAAAGGGCACAATATAATTTTTCAAGATCTTCAAGACATAATAATGCAGATGCATTTTTAAAGTTAGGTTTTTCAGCACTGGAACTATCAATAGGAGTATATCCAAATTGTTGAAAAAATTGTACATAAGGAAAAAGTATTAAATCTTTTAAATAATAAAAGGGCATTAATTCAAATTCGAGATCAATAAAAACTTTTTTATCAATTTTTAATATGTATTTATCAAGAGAATTAATTAACTGACGACGAATATCATCTTTTTTACCATTTATACCATATATTTCAACAAGTTCATCTAATTCCAAAATATCAAAAGGATCCTTAATACTATTTTGTATTCTACCCTCTATTACATTAAGAAAAAAAGTATTTGATATATCGGGATCTATCCATAATTTCTTAAAAAAACCTCGTAAAGGCATAGCAGAACTATATAAGGTATAAACTTGTTCAGCAAAATACGGAGTTAAATTGCGTGTTTCAAATCCTGTTATATTGGAAGATTGATGACGTATTTTTCTTTTTAAACTTCTAATTTTACTAGATAAATAGAGATCTTTTTCACTTTTCCCTGTAAATTTAGACTTCAACCACAGAAAAAACCTTACAAAAAGGGGAAGTATATTTATTTCCTCTTTTAATAAAGAATTTTTCTCTTCAATATCAATATCTTTTTCATAAATTTTAGATTCATTTTTATCAGTAATATTTAAACTAAGACCAATTTTTTTTAATAGATCAGATCTGTCATCTTCTGACAAATCACGTGATAATTCGAGAAAAGCAGTGTCTTTATTCAATATTATGATCCTTTAGTTGATTTATCATTAGTAAACTTCCTTCAATCATATCAATATAAAATGGATCAGAGATAGCAATATTACTTATCCCCATATCTCCTCTAGTCCACTCAAGGTTATCTAAAGGCCATTTTAGTCCATTACTAGTCATTCGACAAACATTTTTACCTGTTGGAAAAAATGAAACTAAATCTCCCTTTAATCCGGATATTGCACATTTTCCGGAAATTTTTTGAAATCTTGTATTATGAGTATACCAGATATCCGGGGAAAATTCCCGATCAAATAATAAAACAAGTGCTAAAAAATGATCCATTCGCCCTCCACCGCCACCAATAAGAATAATTTCATTACAATTATTATCCTGTAAATATTTAATTCCCAGCTCTGTATCAGTCTCATCTTTATCTCTGGGGTATTTCATGATCTTATCAGAAGAATATTGATTAAAACTAGTTAATTCCTGAACTGAATCCATATCACCAATTATTATATCAGGTTTTATACCCATTTTTAACGCAGAATCAAAACCGGAATCTGCTGCTACTATTAGATGTGCATTTAATAAATCATTTTTAATTGTTTGAAACTTTGGAGCCTTTCCTCCTGTAAATAGAACACCTTTCATATATTATTGACCGTCACTCATTTGTCTTGCTATTGATTCCAGAATATTTATCTGATTTATAATGGAATTACTTTTCCCATCCATCCAATTTTTGAAAAAATCTGGTTGAAAATAGTTTTCAAAAATATTAAAAGCAGAGATTCTTTCATCTTCAAAATTAACATATTTTTGTTTCAATAAATGTACAGATCTTATAAACTTCAAACGTGGAACTGTTTCTATATTGTTATAAAAAAAACTTAAATTTTCCCAGCTAATTCTAATATAATCCCAAATACTATTTAAAATTAAATAAAAGCTGTCTAAAATATCCAAAATTTTTGTATATTCATCCTTATTAAATTCCGAAAGAATAAAATTTCCTATATTCAAATTACCAATAAAACAATCAGTTCCTGAAAATTTTGAAACAGTGTACTCAATACCATTAATTTTAACTGAAAAATCATTTATATCAATATTATAGTATTTACCCTTTCTTACAGGATATGTTTTAAAATAATTCATTAAAATAACCTTATTTTTTTTAAAATAGTATTTCAATTCGTTAGTTTGTTTATTTTTATTCCACCCTATAATAAGAGACTTATTCATTGTTAATAGATGTTCGGTCAATCTATTAATTAAGGGATTAATTAGCTCTACAATATTACCTTTAGATTCTTTATTTGTAATAACAGGGAATTCCAATAATAAATAGTTTGAAGATAAGGTTAATGAAAAAATATCATCTATTAATTGTTCTAACAATTTAACAGCACCACATGATGATATATCCAGACCATTATGCAATAATCCTTCATTTAATAAATACTTATATTTTTTATTTTTTAGAATAAAATCACAGTTAATAAGTACCGAAATTACAGGTATCAAATTTACATTATTCGCATTACATATATTAACAATTTTATCAATAAGTTTGTCAGAATAAGCAAATTTTGAATTACTGACCGTATCCTCAGACCATGGGAAAAATTCGCCAAAATTTATAAAAATACTATTAAATTCTTTACCTGCTGATAATTCTATTTGATTTAATATATTTTCACTATTTAATGGAAAAGATGAAAAATCAAAATATGGAATATTTTCCATTGCTTTTAATAACCTTCTTGTTTTTTTTCAATTATGATACTATTATTTCCATACATAACTGGAGGAATAGGAATGAATAACTTAGAAAAAAGAATGGAAAAATTAGGCATAAAGATCCCTCGTATATTAATGCCCGTCAAAGATATCTCAATGGAAAAATGGGCAGTTGTAGCTTGTGATCAGTATACATCTGAACTTGATTACTGGGAAGATGTTGAAAAAATAATTGAAGAAAAACCATCTACATTAAATCTTGTCTATCCTGAATGTTATTTGGAAGAACCAAACCCTGACGAACGAATTAAAAGTATAAATTCAAACATGGACAAATATTTAAAAGAAGGAATTTTAGTAGAAAATGAACCATCTTTTTTCCTTGTAAAAAGAAGTACTGGTACAGGGAACCCAAGATATGGATTAATGGTAGCCTTAGATCTTGAGGCTTATGATTATTCTAAAGGTTCAACAAGCCTCATAAGAGCAACAGAAGGTACTATTGTTGAAAGGATTCCACCTAGAAAGAAAATAAGAATTAATGCACCTGTAGAACTGCCTCATATACTTGTTTTAATAGATGATCCTAAAAAGCTTGTAATAGAACCACTTGCAGCATTAACTGGATCACTGGAACAAGTTTATGATTTTGATCTTATGAAAGACAGCGGTCATATAACAGGTTATAAAATATCAGAAACAAACTTAATTGAAAGTATTATAGATGGTCTTGAAAATTTAGCAGATAAGGAAAATTTTAAACAAAAATATTCAAAAGATGATGTTCTTCTATATGCGATGGGTGATGGCAATCATTCTCTTGCAACAGCAAAAGCAACGTGGGAGGAGATTAAACATAGCTATGAAGGATCAGATTTAATGATGCATCCAGCCAGATGGGCTCTGGTTGAACTGGAAAATATATATGACAAAGGAATAACCTTTGAGCCAATTCACAGGGTTCTTTTTAATGTAAATAAAAATCTATTTTTTAAAGAAATTGAGCTATCAAGTAAATTTAAATTTGAAAATCTTAATTCTATTGAAGAAATTATGTCCGAATTAAAAAAACAGAAAGGCAAAGATCAAAAAATTGGTTATTGTGACTCTGATAAAATGGGAATAATAATAATTTCTGATCCTACTGCAACTATTCCAGCAGGAACAATTCAGAAAATAATTGATAACTATCTTTTAAAAGATAATAAAACCACTGTAGATTATATTCATGGTGAAAATGTAACCCATAAATTAGGCACAGAAGGGAATAATTGTGGTATATTTTTACCTGCAGTAGACAAAAATGATTTCTTCAAAACGGTTGTAATGGACTCCGCTTTTCCCAGAAAAACTTTCTCTATGGGCGAAGCTCATGAAAAGCGATTTTATATTGAATCAAGACGTATTAGATAATCATAACATTAACATATTAAGATCTACTGGACATGCTCCATTACGTAATATTTTGTACGGTAATTGAGTAATATCTATTATAGTTGATGGGCGGCTGCCTATTAAGTCGCCCTCTTTTACAAATAAATCAACTTTATTCCCAAATTCACTCTCTATTGCATGCTCAGTTTCCAGGGTCAGTTGACCGCTTTTATTAACACTCGTTGAATAAAGTGGTTTTTTTAATTCCAAAAGCAATTTCTGTAATCGTTTATCATCTGGGACTCTTAAAGCAATTGTATCATTGTTTAATCCAGGTACTATAATTGTCAGAGGTCCCGGCCATAAATTAAGTAGATAGTTATTGATTTTTATTTTTGTAAAGTTATGGATCCACTCTTTTTTAATTAGAATTAAAAAAGGTTTATTTTCCCCCCTGCCTTTTATTTCTCTAATTTTGTTATCCGTAGCAGGATAGATACCAATAATTCCATAAACTGTATCACAGGGCATTATCACAAGACCTTCGTTCGATAAAATAGAAACAATATTCTCCATTATTGATATATTTTATTATTTAATTTAGATTTTGTAGAAAATATAGAAAGAATCAAAAAAAACAGAAATCCGATAATTGATGAATAAATTCGAATATTGCCTCTATTATCCATTTCATTAGTATACTTATTATAATAGCTTCCAACAGAATAATTAATACTATTCTTATTATAACCTTTTATAATAATTTCCCCTTCCCCCTCTCTAAAAAAACCAAGATCTCTTGCCTTCACTGCTATTAAATTTGAATCTGTCCTTAATCTTTTAGATTGACTAACCAGGCTAGAACTAATTTGACTGAGTTCCAGGGTATTTTGTTCAAGTTTTTCTTTATAACTCTTAAGCTTTTCTGTTTGAATGAGACCTGAGGTTCCCCAAACCATAGATACAATAGCATAAAACATAAATGTAATATAAACGCTTAACAAAATTCTATATCCAGGTTTCATAGTAATTTTAACGGCAAATCAGGCGGTTTTCTTAAGCATTGAATATTTTGAATTATAGAAAGAGCTTTTTACAGAAAATGAATTGTTATTTTACTCTGTTTCTGATAAATTAAAAATGTAATACTGTATTTTAATTTATCAATATTTATGTGATTATTGTCGATATAATTTAGTATGTGAACTTTAGATCAGGAGTTTAAGATGGCTGAGGACAAAAATAATTCCCAAAATTATAATGAAGACAACGAAAATCTCTTAGAAACTGATGTTTCCAATGGATTTAATGAGGAAAAAGAACTTGAAAAATACGGTGTATGGGTTAAAGCCGGTCCTGAAGAAATAGATGATATTGATGACAATTTGGATTTCACTCTAAGCGATCTTAAGGAAGAAGAAGTAATTATTACTGATGAAGAGGAAGAAATTCTTGGTAATTTAGAAAAAGAACTCTCTGAAGAAAATTTAGAAATTACAGACAATCTTTCAAATGTGAGTGAAGTATTAGAAGAAAATGATCTTGAACTTGATATTTCTGATCTTGATGATCTTGATGATCTTGAATTTGAGGAACTTACAAGTTCTACAGAAAACTCTGATAGTAATGTCAACGATGATCCTCTGGAAGAACCATTTGATCTGGATATCGATTTTGATGATGATTTAAGCGAAATAGAAGAATTTAATAAGACAACTGAATCAATATCACCATTAAATAATGAAAATCAGATTATTGATGATCTTGAAATTGATGATCTTGAATTGGAAGATTTAGAACTTGATGATCTTGAATTGGGAGATTTAAATATTGAAGAAGAGAAGATTGAATTGGTAGATTTAGATGATGTTAAAGAAAGTATTGATATAGATCTTGATGATGATCTTGATATGGATTTACTATTAGATAATGAAGAAATTGAAGATTTAAATGTTGATCAACTTTTAGATGAAGACTTAAATCTTGAAGATGAAATTTCAGATATATCTAACGAAGATATTGAATTACTTGATCCTTCTGAAGGACTTGAAGAGATTTCTGATTTAGATACACCGGAAGAGATTGAAGAAGTATTAGAACTCGATGAAGATTTTGACGAAACTGAAAAAATTATTGAAGATTTAACCGAATTTGATGATTTTGCGGAAGCAGAATTTGATACTAATCTTGTGGACAATACTTCTAATCCAACTGAAAGTATTGAAAATAATAATATTGCTTCTGAAATTCTTAAAAAAATTGAACAGGAATTGTTATCGATAAAAAATGAGCTTCATGATGTAAAAAAAGAATTGTCAACTCTTCGTCCTGAAAAAAAGACTAATGAAACTATAGAAAATCCTGAACTTTTAGATGAATCAGGATTTTTTGAGGAAGATGAAGATGAAACAATAGCACTAACCGGAGATGAACTGGATAATATCCTTAATACTGCAGAAATCATAGAAGAAGCAGGATCTGAAACGGATTTACCTGATAATTTTGAAGAATTAGAAAATTCCGATGAATTATTAGGAACAGAAAAGCCCTTGATTGATAAAGAAGATATAATAATCATTGAAGATGATTTAGTCGAAGAATCCGAAGAGGTTGTATCCATTGATTCTGAAATAAATATTGCTGATACAGAAGAACTTTTAGAAAAAATTGAAGTAATTGATGAAAAAGTTATTGAAGATAATGAAATAGATGAACTTTTTCCTGAAATTATTGAAGAAGATATTCATTTAACTGATTTAGACTCAGAAGATATAAATTTAAATATTGGACAGGTTGATGATCTATCAGAAGAAACGGAACTAGAAAATATTGAAGAATTAGACCTTGATACTGAAGAAGTTGATCTTGATATTGAGGAATTAGATCTTGTTACTGAAGAAGTTGATCTTGATATTGAAGAAGTTGATCTTGATACTGAAGAAGTTGATATTGATATTGAAGAAATTGATCT
>JAOZPU010000003.1:57678-63869 GCA_029932585.1 Spirochaetia bacterium
TTGAGAGTACTTCTAAAATTGATGAAATAACTGATGTTAATATAGATTTAAATAATAATTTGGATATAGAAGATTTTATTGATGACGATATACCTGAAATTGCAGTATCTGAACCTGAAGGTACAACTACCATTGATATGGAATTACCTGAAATGCAGGAAAGTACTGATAATTTAACTGACATATCCCCCCAATTGAAAACAGAAATAAAATCTGTTCTTTCTTATATGGATCAGCTTTTAGAATCACTCCCGGAAGATAAAATTGATGAATTTGCCAATTCTGAACACTATGAAGTATATAAAAAATTGTTTGAGGAATTGGGCCTGAATTAATATGGGTCTATTACAAAAAGCAAATGACAATAAAATTCCATTAGAACAAATCCATTATCAAAAAGATAGTGGGGTTCCGTTAGAGAAAAAAAAAAAACTAATTGAAAATTTTATTGAAAAAGTAAAACTTTTAAAACAAGGTTATGAATATTCTTTAAAGTTATTTGAAGAACTTTCTATTGTTTTAGATTTCACAAAAGGTGCATTATTGTTACTTGATTCCGAGATTAATGTTTTTGTTCCAATTACATATAAAAATTTAGATCTAACCACATCCAGACATTTAAGAATTAAAAAAAACATTCTCTTAAATCAGTTTAAGGATTATAATAAAATTATAAATATTTCAGATAGTAAAATAAAATTATTTAAACAATATTTTTCTATACGTGAATTTTCTGCACTAAATTCAATTATTATTTTACCATTTTATAATACAGGTATTCTTACTGCTATTTTATTAGTTGTAGATCCTTTTACTGAAATAGTAAAAATTTTTAATGATATAACTTCAGATACTGAAAAATTTATTTTAAAATTAATTGAATCCCAAAAACCTTTTTCAAAATCTACAAAGTTTAATTCTAATTTTGAAATTCCTGAACCTCAATTAGTTCTTCAGGAATATATTGATAACAATAATATTGATGGTATTTCTTTTTTGGTTGTAAAAATAAATTTTACACTTCTTGAAAATGCTTTAATAAAATTGTTACCTAATTCAGAATCCTATAATATTAATAATAATATTATTATCTCTATCACCCAATTAATTAGCACAACTGGTAAATTAATTAAAATTAATTATAACAACTGTTTATTATTTTATAAAATTAAAACTGGAAAAACTTCAGGTATTATTTTACATCAAATAAATTTAGCAATTTCAACTTTTTTCAACTTATCAGAACCTCTTCCACCAATTGAAGCAGAAATAAAAACTATTCCTGATAATTTAGCTGAAACTGCTGAAAGTATACTAGAAGGTCTTGTTTAGAGTTTATGTTCACTACAGAAAAGGCAAAATCTGGGAATTTAACCTTATTGTATAATAATAAATTTATTCATTCCAGATATAATCCAGTTTCAGAAGCAAACACATATTTTAAAACCCAAAATATCAATACAAATACAAAATTATTTATTCTAATAGGACCAGGATTAGGATATTTAATAAATTCAATAAAATTGGAAATTCCGAATGCAGTAATATTTACTATACACTTAGATAAAATTACATATAACAATTCAATAAAATCCGATTTTGATAACTTATATATTAAAGACATTGATCTTTTTAAAGAATTATCATATTTTATTTCAGATTTTCGATTACCGGAAGTAAAAATTATAAAATGGATTCCCTATACAAGTATATTTCCACAAAAAACACTCGAAATAGAAAAAATAATTCAACAATTTTTTCAGGAACGTAAGGGGTCAATCTATACAATTGGTAATTTTGGGAAAACCTGGTTTAGAAATATTTTTTTTAATTATACTGAAAAAAATCAAATTACCAAAATAAGAAATATAAATTCAACTATTGTTATTGCAGCTTCTGGTCCAAGTTTATCTGACTCCTGGAAAGTATTAAAGCTACATAGAGAAAATTTCATCCTCGCTGCCCTTCCTTCCTCTTTAGTTGCTCTAAAAAATGAAGATATAATACCAGACGTAATTTTTCATACAGATCCTGGATTTTGGGCAAAAGAGCATTTGAAATCTATTCCAAATGATAAAGTTCCTATAGTTATGCCATTAACTGCATCTTTTGAACCCAAATTACAAAATCCACTGATATTGATCAATCAAAATTCATGTATAGAAAATTTCCTTTTAGAGCAAAATATCTTAAATATTCAAGCCCATGGGACAGTTGCAGGAACAGCATATCTTTTTTTTAGGAAGTTTACATTAAACCCAATAATATTTATAGGCCTTGATCTTTGTTATACAGATGTCCATGAACATGTCCATCCTCATAGTTTTGATATACTTATTACAGAAAAACAGAATAGAATATCAGGATATCTAAATTTACTTTATCAGAAACAACAAATTAACGGACATATTGCTATTAACAATACTAAAACGAATACTGCTTTCTCTATTTACTCAGGTTGGTTTAATAGAAAAGATAAACTAAACAATGTATACAGATATAATGCTTCTTTGATTAAAACTGCGGGTCTTAATGATATAAGTACTTCTAAATTACAAAATCTATTATCTAAAAGTAAAAAATCTTTTGATTTTGAAATAAATAATAATTGTCATTTTGAAAAACAACAATTAGTTAAATTATTAGAAAAAATAAAATTATTATTAAATGAGTTTTACAATAATATAGATAAATTGAATATGGATTCAATTTGTATATTTTTTTCAAATAAATCTTTATTATTGGAAATTTTCCAATATACTTCATATCCGGAGATAATAAATTTATCTCATTATTACAGGACAAATATTAATAAATCGAAAATTATTCTTTTAAAAATATACACGAATAGTTTTGATTTTATATCTAAGTATTTAGAAAGGTTTTCAAATGGATAATGTAATTTATAATAAAAATTTACTTTCCCTTTCATCCAGAAATAATAAGCTTGCAAGAAATCTTAATAATTGTAAAATATCTGAAAAAATAAAATTCAAAAAGAGTAGAACTGGTCATTTGATTCCTATATATGAAATAAATGGTAAAGAAAGACCTCTCCATTCAGCAATTGACCCTATAAAAGAAGGTTTACGCTATTATCAAAATTCTAATGCTAATGGTTATGTTATATTTTTAGGATTAGGTGCCGCCTATCATATTCTGCCATTTCTTAAACAATCAGATATCTCTGAAATTTTAATAATTGATAAAGACATTTCTATTTTTAAAACAATTTTATCTAATATAGATTTAAGTCAATTTATACTTAACAGGCGTGTTAAATTTTTAATAGATTCAGACTCAGAAACTGTAAAAAAATATTTACTAGCTAACTACCTTCCTGCAGTATCGGGAAATTTACATATTCTTAACCTCAGATCCAGATTTGATCAGGAAAAAGAATATTTTTTAAATATTAGATTAGGAATTAAAGATTTATTAAATCAGTTGTCAGAAGATTTTTCTGTTCAATCTCATTTTGGAAAACGTTGGTTTATTAACACCCTTGCAAATATGAAAACAGCGCAGAATGTAAAAAATGTACTCCCACCAATAAAACGTGCATTAATTACAGGTGCTGGACCATCTCTGGAAAGTCAATTACCTTTGTTGAAAAAATACCGTTCTGATAGTTTTTTAATAGCAACTGATACTTCTTTAACTTTTTTGTTAAAAAATGATGTTACACCAGATTTAGTTATATCTATTGATTGTCAGCATATAACATATCATCACTTTTTATCAGGATATCCAAAAGATATTCCATTGGTACTTGATCTTGCTTCACCATCCTGGCTTACACGTTTAAGTAATAACATTGTTTTTTTTACTAGCGGGCATCCTTTCTCTCAATTGGTTAATCACAAATGGAGAAGTTTTCCATTTATTGACACTTCCGGAGGAAATGTCAGTCATGCTGCAATTTCTCTGGCAGATAAACTGGGAGCTAAGGAAATTTTACTTTTTGGAGTTGATTTTTCTTATCCAAAAGGGAAAAGTTATGCCAGAGGCACTTATTTGTATCCCTATTTTATATCTAAATCAAATAGATTTAATACAGCTGAAAACAGTTTTGTATCCTTTATTTTTTTCAATAAACACACACTAAGTAAAAAAAAGGAATATGGAATTAGTTATACCACAACACCTATGATAAGTTATAAAAAAAGACTGGAAACAGCATCTTATAAAATTAATGCCAAAATTAAGCAAATAGAGGGTCCTGGCGAAAAATTGATTTTACCTAAAAAAGATTTGATTATACCAACAAATATTACTCCTTTTTTCTCAGCAGGTTCAAGTTCTGGAGATTGGAAACATTTTTTAAAAGAATACATGCAAAATTTAAAAAAATTGCCAGAACCTGGTTTATCACTTTCTGAGTACTTTTCTAAACTTAGTTCAGAACAAAAAAATCTTTGTACAACTCTCTACCCCGCTGCTGCTGCCTTACGCAGAACTGGAGTTCAAAAGATTAATGGTTCTATGATTCTTAAAGATGCAATTAAATGGACTATAAATGAAATAGAAAAATATATTTCTTAAAAAACTATCCCTGTATAACCAACAAAAGACTCAGATGGTGATATATCGAAACTATTTTTATAACCAATTAATTCACCCGAGTTTATCCCAGATAATTCTGCAAACTTAATAGCGGCTACAGCACCTCCCGGGGAACAAGCAGATTTATTATTACTTGCAGATGCTAATACAGCTTTACAGTTCATTTTTAACATATTATTTACAATATCTTTATCATTACTGTTTTTTACCCAATTGATTGCTTTAGAACCGGCTCCTTTTGGAGAAAAAGAGAAAACAGAACCATAATGGGTAAGATCTGTAGATCCTACAACAACAATATTTCTTTTTAGTTTTATTGCAATACTATGTATTTTTTTACCTAAATCAATGGCCTCATTTCCAGATCCTATTCGTAACCATACAAGTTTTGAATTATTGTAATAATATTTTAATATTGGAAGTAATACTTCAACACTATTATCATTGCTATAGTCTGTTTGCATGTTAAAAAAAAGTTTAATATTTGAAATAAATTCGGTATCTGCAGTAATATTTCCAAGAGGAGTTTCAAAAACAAGCTCTGGTGAATATAAAATTGGAGATTTTGTAGGTAAATGGCCTCCAATAATAACTATTGTATCAGGGTTTGAAGAAAGATTACTTATAGATTCCACAGCTAAAGATCCTGAAAAACTCCAACCTGCATGAGGGACTATAGCAGCAATTTTATTATTAGTTTTTTCTTTTTTTATATTATTATCTATATTTTGAATAAATTGATATATAAGTTCCGGATTTTGTGGGTACCAGCCTAAAGATAATTTTCTTTTTCTTAAAGTAATATTATTCATTTATAGAGAATACAATTATTTATCACATAAGAAAAGAAAAAAGGGTTTATTTATATTTAGAATTACGTATAATACAATTATGGGAAAATCAGGATTTAAACTATTATTAATTATTTTTTCTTTTGTTTTTATCAGTTTATTAGGAACTTTGTTGGTTTTAGAATCTTTAGATTTTGTTCAAAAACAAGAAAAATCACTTAATTCTTTTGAAATTATACAAAACAGTTTAAAAGAGGGAAGTATTTTTTCACTTTCAGAAGTATTATTTAAAAATGCTGAAAATATGTCTACTCTTAGATCTGTATATATTCAAAATATAAATAATAAACCTATTTATTTTTTTTCCGCAAATTCGAAGGATACAAAAGAAGATATTCCTAATTTATTTAATAAGCCAAATTCACTTTTTAATAATACTTATACTAAGGAAATAGATATTTTTGATATTAAATACAAAATTTATGCTTCTTTTAATCTTTTAACTAAAAAAAATATTTATTCGTTATTTCAAAAGTTATCAATTCTTATCACTTTTTATTTAATAGTATTAATTGCTTTAATTATAAATATTTCTACAAAAAATGAAAATAATATAAATTTAAAAAATAGTAAAACAGATAGCTATTTCTTTTCTGAACAAAAAATTACTGATGAACTAAAAAAATCTGCTTCATTTGATCATGATATAGTTCTGACATTAATAAGAGCACCTAATAATTTACTTAAAGAAAACAGTCAGGAATTTTTGGAAGTTTTAAATAAATATTTTCCTTTTAAAGATCTTATTTTTAAATATGACGATAATACTTTTTG
>JAOZPU010000141.1 GCA_029932585.1 Spirochaetia bacterium
ATAAGCATATAGTGAAATCACTTTTTTATGGGAACAGTGCTGCTATGGTTCATAATCCATAGAAAAATAGAAAGCTGGAAAATTCCAGCTTTCTAATATTATTCACAAATTTTGCTACTAATTTAAACAGCTTTACTTTTCCAGAATATGAATAGAATTAGGATCCATTGAAAATGATAATTCTTCGCCAACTTTAACAGTCTTTTTTCTCATTGGATTATTTTCAGAAATTTCATAAATATTACCAAAAAGTTTAACTTCATATTCATGATGTGATCCCATAAATATACTCTTTGTAACAGGAACTTTGAAATCCTTTCCGCCAATAATGAATGATTCAGGTCGTATCATGAATTTAATATTTTGACCTAAGGAATGGTCTGTAGTTTTTTCTGTTTCATAAATAATTCCATGTACATCCAGGCTGACTGTTTTCTCCTTTTCTGCCACAATCTTACCCTCAAGAATATTTGCACGGCCTATAAATTGAGCAACAAACTCATTTACAGGTTTTTGGTAAATAGCGCGAGGAGAGCCTACCTGCTGAATGGCCCCATCTTTCATTATCACAATTTTGTCAGAAAGTCCCATAGCTTCTTCCTGGTCATGGGTTACATAGATGGAGGAGATGCCAACCTGTTTTTGAATTTTTCGTATCTCATCCCGCATATGAATACGGAGTTTTGCATCAAGATTTGAAAGAGGTTCATCAAAGAGAAGTACACCTGACTCCATTATTAAGGCCCTTGCAAGAGAAACACGCTGTTGCTGTCCCCCAGACATCTCTGATGGGACTCTGTCTGCAAAGTCTTTCATTTTCATTAGATTAAGGATTTTTTCGACTCTTTCTTCGATCTCTTTTTTTGGAAGTTTCTGTATTTTTAACCCATACGCAATATTATTGTAAACATTCATATGTGGAAATAGAGCATAGTTCTGAAACACCATAGCTGTATCACGTTTGTCCGGTGTTAGATTTGCAACATTCTTATCTCCTATAAAAATTTCTCCTGTTGTAGGAATTTCAAAACCTGCAAGCATTCTGAGAGCTGTTGTTTTTCCACACCCCGAAGGACCAAGCAGACAAATAAATTCGCCAGGTTCAATTGTTAGATTTATATTATCAACTGCTTTAACCTGATCATTTTTATTTGTCACAAAAATTTTGGTTAAATTTTTCAGTTCAACTTTAATTTTGTTATTCATCTGTATAAATCTCCTTGTATTATTCTGTACTCATATTTTTCACTGTAATCTTAATAATAATCATTGCGGCTGTTACTATTAGAATTAAAACAGTACAATATGCTGATGCAACACCCATTCTCCCTACATCAATTTGAGCCATAATTGATGTTGTTAGAAGTTTATAACGTGCAGATATTAGAAAGATAACAGTACTTACCAACGTCATACTTCGTGCAAAAGTAAAAACCAGGCCATTTAAAAAAGCATTTTTTATCATAGGAATAGTAACACTGGTAAATACTTTTCTGCTTGATGCTCCCAGAACATTGGCTGCTTCTTCAATACTAGGGTCTATTTGCTGGAGTGAAGTTATGCCTGAACGTATACCTACTGGCAGGCTACGAATAATGAAAGCCATAATGATGATAAATCCTGTTCCGGTTATTGGGGGGAATATAGTCATTCCAAAGAGACTGTAGGTCTTGTTATAACTAATTACATATCCTAACCCTATAATAGTACCTGGAATTGCAAGTGCCATTATTGTTGTAAATTCAATAAATGATTTACCAAAGAATTTTTTTCTTACAATTAAAAATGCTATTACCATGGCAAGAATTCCTGATATAGGAGTTGCTACAGCTGCCAGTGTCGTTGTTGTTATAACAGACTGAAAAAGTTTCGGTTTAAAAATATATTTATAATGTTCCAATGTAGGAGTATAGTTTACTCCCCATAATTTAACAAAAGAACCAATTGGTATTAAAATATACATCATAATAACAAAGAGTGTAAAAATTACAAGAATAGAGGTTGCAGGAATTACAATCTTATTAGAATTAATAAGATCCCTGTGTCTTGATACCTTTCCGGTAACTGTAACATAAGATTTCTGGCTTACGTAATATTTTTGGAGTACAAATATTGAAATTGAAATTGATAAAAGAATCATTGCAAGTGCAGTGGCTGTTCCAAATTGATAATTACCAATTCCTTCCTGATAGATTTTTACTGCTACTGTTGTAAAGTTTCCTCCAATTACAACAGGGTTTGCAAAATCAGCAATTGATTGAATAAAAACCAACAGAAAAGCATTGGCAATTCCCGGAACCATTAGAGGTAAGGTTACTGATGAAAAAACTTTAACTCGTGAAGCTCCCAGATCCCTTGAAGCTTCTTCCACAGAAGGATCAATTCTTTGAAGCAGGGCGACTAGCATCATATATGCAATAGGAAAAAAGCTAAGAGATTGTACAAGGACAAGTCCATGAAAACCATATATTTCTGCATCCCTTATTCCAAATAGTCCTCTTGTAATTAACCCCACCCTGCCAAAAAGAAGAATTGCAGATAGAGCGACTACGAAAGGTGGAGAAATAATTGGAAGAATGGCGATGAAATCAAAAAGTTTTCTAAAGCGAATTTTCATATAGGTTGTCACATAGGCAAATATAAAGCCTACAACTACAGAAATTGAAGCAGTCACAATGCCCAGCATAATTGTATTCATAAGAATTTTTTTGTTGCCATACATAGAAAATACATCACTGTAGTTTCCTAAAGAAATTCCCTTATCTGTTGTAAGGCTTTCTATAGTTATATTATATAGCGGGATCAGAATAAAAAAGGTAACCAGAGCCACTGTGAAAATAATTACAGACAAAAGAGCTGGGTCATTTTTTAAATTAGCCAAGGTTTTTAGATCACTCTGAAGTTTAAGTTTTCTGGTGTTTGTCATTTTCCCTCCTTAAAAATCTGAATTTAGATTATTAAGGGATATCCCTTTAGGAATATCCCTTGTTTATGCTATTTGGTTGGTGCTACTGTGCTTGTTTCTCTACTAAATAGTTCAACAAGTCTTTTCTTATTTTCTCCTGCCCATTGGAAGTCATAGTCAATAAGTTTTGTATCTTTTATGGACATTGCTTCTTCTGGAGGTAGAGCATCTTTGTTTGTAAGGAACTGGAATGAACCCACTGTTTTACCCATTTCCTGAACATCTTTAGTTAGTACCCAGTCAATAAAAGTTTTTGCATTTGCTTGATCAGGTCCACCTTTTAGAAGTGCAACACCACCAATTTCATAACCTGTACCTTCTACAGGTGCTGAAATGATAATATCTTTGTATCCTTCTTTTTTATACTTAATTGCGTCGTGTAGAAAGGTTATGCCAACTGTTGCTTCTCCTAACCCAGCCATTCTTCCTGGTGCTGTTCCAGATTTTGTGTACTGACGAACCTGAGGACTGAATTTTTTGAAATATTCCATAGCGGCATCTTCACCCATCATCTGTACAATAGTTGCAAGCATTGTGTATGCAGTACCTGACGAGCCTGGGTGTGCAACAACAATTTCCTGATTATATTCAGGTTTTAGAAAATCAGCCCAGGATGTTGGCATCTCAAGACCTTTTTCTTTTAAGATTGCCTGATTTCCAACAAAACCAAGGTATCCAATATATATACCTGTCCAGATTCCGTTTGGTTCTTTGAATCCTTCTTTAATATTTACTGCTTCCGGAGAAATGTAGTGCTCGATAATTCCTTCCTGATCAGCAGCAACAATACCGTCAACCGGACCACCGTACCATACAGATGCACTCATATTGCCTTTTTCTGCTTTAAGACGTGCAAGTATTTCACCACTACTCATTCGAACAAATTCAGTTTTTATACCAGTAACAGCTTCAAATTCCTCAGCTATCATAGCTGCATGATCTTCCTGAAGACCTGCATAAAAAACTAAACTTCCTTTATCCTCTACTTTTGAATCCTGGGATCCAGCTGCACTAACAAAGCTAATTGCAAGTACTAACAATAGAACAGATATAATTGCGAATCTTTTCTTTGACATATTAATGCCTCCTAATTTATTTTGACTATATTATAGAGGATGGATCTTCAACTGAATATAAGCTAATATTGATTATACTTAATTGTTACCGCATTGTTACCATATTGTTACCATATTGTTACTTGTAAAATTACATAAATCATGGTTCTTATAACAAAGTATGCAATATCTATGTACATCTTTGTAATTAATAGTAGAATGATGAACAATATGGAAGGGGAAATTAGTACCACAATAAATATCAAAATTACTTTGATGAAAATAAAATTAGTTAGAACACTCTTATTACTTTTAGTGGTTATATTTTTTATAATAATTGAACCTGGAGAATATCTGGTCATACTTATTCCCATTACGGTAATTTATTCCATTTTGATATTTATTTTCTGGTACATTGTTTTCACGTTAAAACAACATTTATTTAGTTCTTTAGTATTATTAGTATCTGAACTGCTAATTTCTTCCACTTTCCTTGTTTTTATAAGTCCCTTTTTATTACTGCCAATTGTTTGTATTCAAGCTGTTGAATTGGTTATTAGTAAATGGAGAAAGTTGTATATTTTTGTTTTTTTGGGAAATGTTTCTTTAATGATGTTGGTTGGTTTTTTTGTAAGACATGATTTGAAATCAGTTTACTATAGTATTCCCTCATTCCTTGCAATGTTTTTACTGTTATTCGTTATTTATTTTCAGTATAGTAAGACTAAAAAAGAATATGAATATATGAAAAAACTCATTGATAATAAAAATAAACTATTATCAACTCTAACCCATGAACTTAGAACTCCCCTGGCTGTAATTAAAACATCAAACGAACTAATTTATGAGGAACGTCCCGGACCAATTAATGAAACTCAAAAATCACTTATTTTTTCATCTCTGGAAAATACAAAACGGTTGAATTCTCTTGTAGAAAACATCCTTTCACAGGTAAAGGTTGAGTTTGCCTGGTTTTCTATGAAACAACAACCTCTTGATATACGAAAACTTGTTAGAAAAACTTCACTGGATATTAAACCTTATCTTGAAACCAGAAGCCAGTCCATAAAATATAACTATCCATCGTTAATGTCAAAAACTATTGGTGATAAGCGCTGGCTTGAGCAGGTACTACTTAATCTTATTCATAATGGAAGTAAAAACAGTCCTGATAATACAGTGATAACAATTTCAGTTCAGGAAAATGAGCAGTGTATTGTTGTTTCTGTTCATGACAGAGGATCTGGAATTGAAAGTAAGGAAATTTCACATGTATTTAATGAATTTTACCAATCTACTGATCCAACAAAAAACCTGAATGAGGGTGCTGGATTGGGGTTAACCATAGTTAAAGATATAATTGAAAAACATAAGGGTAATATTTATATTAGCTCACTTATCAATACAGGCACAACTGTGTCATTCACTTTACCAATATATAAAGGAGTTTTTTCTGGAACACACAATCCTGATAATTGAAGATGATCCTCATCTTGTAACAATTCTCGATTTTATTATGAGGGATGATGGTTATAATGTTATGACATCATCTTCGGGAGAAGAGGGCCTATTGTTGATTAAGGAAAATGATATTGATCTAATACTCCTTGATATTAATTTACCTGGTATTGATGGTCTTGAGGTTTGTAATAGAATAAAGATTACAAAACATATACCTGTAATTTTTCTTAGCTGCCGTGATCAGGATTCTGATGTTATTTCGGGGTTGGAAACCGGAGCTGAAGATTATATTCGAAAACCCTTTAATCATAGAGAATTATCTTTAAGAGTCAAAAAGCTGCTAAACAGATATCAGGTTCAGAGTGATCTCGGAGCAATAGAAACAGGGTTCCTTTCTATAAGAACTGATCGGGAAGAAGTTTATTTCAATTCTAATAAGGTAATGCTTACACCTGTAGAATATAAATTGCTTGAAGTACTGGGAGAGAAACTGAATTGGGTTCTTTCCTGGGAGGTTCTACTTAAAGAAGCCTGGGGGTATGAGGAATGGGATGGGGGGCGTGAGATGGTTAAGGTTAATATTAGAAGACTTCGGAAAAAAATAGAACCTAACCCCTCACAGCCTGTCTATATCCTCACAGAAAGGGGACGCGGCTATAAGCTTGCGATAATCTAAATGAATGAGTATCTAACACTTTCAAATTTGACAAAAATTTTCAATTCAAGTCAGCAAAATGAGGTTGTTGCCTTGGATCAATTTAATCTTACAATAAAAAAAGGTGAGTTTGTTACTCTTCTTGGTCCCTCCGGCTGTGGGAAAACTACAGCTTTAAGAATTATAGCTGGTTTTGAAATACCCACATCCGGTGAGATTTATATTGATAATCAAAATGTTGCTAATCTTACTCCTGATAAACGAAATACTGCAATGGTCTTTCAAAATTACGCGCTGTTTCCTCATTTGACTGTTTATGAAAATATTGCCTATGGGTTAAAGGTAAGGAAAAAGCCACGTGATGTTATTAGAAATGATGTCGCCATGGCTTGTCAGGTAGTAAATATGGTTGGTTTGGAAGGGCGTTATCCGGGGGAGCTTTCTGGTGGTCAGCAGCAGCGTGTTGCACTTGCGAGAGCTCTTGTTCTAAAGCCCAAGATGATTTTGTTTGATGAACCCCTATCTAATCTTGATTTAAAACTTAGACTTCAGACAAGAATTGAGATTAAGCGGGTGCAGCAGATGCTGGGAATTACAGTTCTCTATGTAACTCATGACCAATCTGAAGCACTAAGTATGTCAGATAAGATAATATTAATGAATCATGGCAAAGTTGTACAGTCAGGTGTTCCTGAAGAGATTTATAATAATCCGATAAATACTTTTGTTGCAGATTTTATTGGAAGTGCAAATTTTATTTCTGCAATAGCAGATGAAATTGAAGGGGAAAGAATAACGGTCAGGGTTGGAGGTAGAATTTTTGTTGTAAAACAGAAAAACTCTGAAGATCAATATGAAGAGGGTGATGAAATTTATCTGTCAATAAAGCCAGAAGCAATAGATATTTGTAAAGAACCTACGGATTTTATAGGTATTGTAGAGATAAAATTCTTTCTAGGATCATATACTGAATATAAACTTGAGTTTGAAGGTTCGTTTATAAATGTTTACCAATCCAATAGAGGCGAAAATATAAAAATATATAAACCTGGCGATAGGGTATATCTGAGATTTAATCACGATTTGTTTAGTATATATAAGAAGTAGGGTTAGGTCGCGACCTACCCCTACTTCCGCATTCATATTAAAATTTCTTCTTTAACCGGATTAAATATTTCTTCCAGAATTTTATATATCCCGTCATTATCATTTGTATCTG
>JAOZPU010000142.1 GCA_029932585.1 Spirochaetia bacterium
TATTGACTTCTACTATTCCGGCTATGCCAAGCAGGGGAGCACGGACACATTCTACTGCTGTAGAGGTGAAATATTTAGAAATCTAAAACTATTAGTTTGGCATATTGTTAAAGTCTCTCATGGTTTAAGCGTATAGATTTTTAATTAACAAGTTCCCATTCATATCCTGTAATGTTACGGGTTTCTTTACTAAATTCTACACCCAGGATATAGACTTTTTTGCCTTCTGTTAAATATTTTTCGTGATACTTCTTATCTTTTATCTGATTAAAAGCAGTATTTTTATCCTTAACCATCTCTATTACTTTAAATTCCATTATGTAGATATTATCTTCAATTTTGGCAGTTAAATCAATTCTTCCCTGGTTGGTTACATCTTCGGGAATAACATCCAGACCTAAGGCTGTCATATAGCAGTAGAAGATTGAGGAATAGTAGCCTTCGTAATTTGCAATAGTATTTTTTCGATACCAGTCAGAGGGAATGGATGCAAAGAATGAATGGAAAATATCTTTTAGTTTTTCCAGATCTCCATTTTCCATAGCCTTGTACAGTGAAATATGATTTTTCGATTTTTTTATATTAGACTCAACAAGCTTACCTAAAATATAATCGGTAAGACTTATTTTTACTTCCATGTTTGGATAAGTAAGATAAAAAAGAGTATTTTCGCCCAATCTAATCTTTTTCTTTATTGTCAGGTAACCGGTTTGGAAAAGTAAAGCTTCCAGTACAATATCATCTACATCAAAACTTCCAATAATTTTATCTGAAGTTTCAATATTTTCTAAATTTGGGATAAAAAAATTTCTTTCAGAGATTAGTTTTATTAAAAAGGAGGGTGTTCCTGTTTCGAACCAATAATTTCTAAACTCTTTTTTTTCGAATAAAAACAGAATATCAAATGGATTGTAAACAGATTTCCCTGTAAAGGAATAACCATTGTACCATTTTTTAACCTTTTCTTTGTCAAAGTTTTTTAACCTGTCACTAAAAATACTTTCAAGTTCCTGCTGATTATAACCGCATACATCACCGTATTCTTTATCTAAAGTAATGTCATTAAGATTATTTAAACCGCTAAAAAGATTTACCTTGGAGAATTTACTAACTCCTGTTATAAAACATAATTTTATATATCTGTCAGAATCCTTTATAACGGAATAATAATTTTTAAGCTCATCTCTAAGTTCTTCTGCAAGCTCAGTTTTTGTAATGTTGTCCAGTATTGGTTTATCGTATTCATCGATTAGAACTACAACCTGTTTGCTGTATTTTTTATAGAGAAGCTCTATTATTTGAGAAAATCTGTTTTTTAAATCTTTAAATGTAGTTTCTATAGAATATTCCTGTTCTATAATATGTAAGGAATAGTTAAAGGTTTCTCTAAGTTCTTCAATATTTCTGGATACTCCGGAACCAAAGCTTATTTTAACTACCGGGTGTTCACTTTCCCAATCCCAGTTATTTTCTAAATATAAACCTTTAAAAAGATCTTTTTTACACCTAAAGGCAGACTCAATGGTATCTAAAAAAAGGCTCTTTCCAAACCTTCTGGGTCGGGATAAAAAATAGGACTTAGGACCGCTTAATAGCTTCTTAATAAATTCAGTTTTATCGATATAATAGTAATTATTTTCAATTATATCTGAAAAAGTCTGAATGCCTATGGGGAGTCTTTTCATGTTTAAATAATACTTCTTTAGTTTGTTATAAGCAAGGGCGAAAAATATTTGCTTTTGAATAAAAATCAGTTTATAATATCTCATGGATAGAATACTGCCTCTAATTATTCTTTTAATTTTATTCATTATGTATCCTTCTTTTTCAGAAAACAAATCTGAAAATCTACGAATAGGTATTGTTCTTATTGAAAATCCGGATGATGATGCAGGTATAGAATCTCTTTGTGAAACAGCAACAGATACTATAGAGCTGACTCTGCGCCTGGTTAATAAATATACAGTAGAGCGACTGGATTTTTTGCTTCCGGAAACAAATATTTCAAGAGCGAAGTTATATTTCAAAAGCAATGGAATTGACAATGCCGTATTTGGAGAAATTGTGAGAAGTAAAGAAGGGGAATATACATTTATTGTAAAGGGCTGGGAAAGAGCCAGTGATTCCATAGTAGTTCAGGCAGAAGAAAGGTCGACCAGTGTTTTCGATATGTTCGATATTGTAGACAATATTACTATTGAGTTTATTGAGGACTTATCCGGAGAACATATAGGGTTTGGCAAAATAAATTTTATTAATAAAGGTGTAGATTCTGATTATAAAATATATGTGGATGGAAATTATATTGGCAAGAACCTGGGGGAAAGTGATATTCTTTATGGAGAGAGGGTCTTTAAAATAACAACCCCTGGTCAGTTGGGGGATACTGTTGTGGAAACAGTAACTGTAAACGTAGAGGAAAACGGAGAACATGATATTGTTTTTTCCATGGGTAAGGTTGTTTCTGATATTACTTCTTTGGATACCAGCAAAGTTACTGCAATTGGAAACTTATTTATAGAATCAGATCCTGTCGGTTCAGAGGTGTTTCTGGATAATCAGTCTGTTGGTTTTACCCCTTTGTCATTGTATGGAGTTGGATCGGGGTTGTATGATCTCCGGGTTGGAAGTGAGTACTATATTCCTGCTTTTCAGGTTTTGCGACTTGAGCCTAATATCGATAATACTTTGAATTTTGATCTGGTAATTAATGCAGATCAGGCAGAGATAAGAGAACACCTGAAGGATCCTGCTAAAACAGAACTATGGGCAGTAGGTGTAACCACCGGACAATTGATCTGGCTTCTGGGTAAATCACTATTATTTAATAATATCAACTATGTAGATGTTTTAATTATGACACCCCGATATGGTCATTTCCTTGCAGGAGATGTTCAAACAGGAGTAATTCTCTCTTCAATATCTCTTGTCTCATTAATGAGTATAACAGGAATTTACGATCCGGTATTAGAGACAAATGTTAATAATAGTGGTGAAATTTATGGCCTTACCATGGGACTGGCCATAGGTGGATCTTTAGTCTATGACCTGGTGGGTACTTTGTTCGCCAGTCAAAGATGGAATGAAAAATTCCTGAAAAAATTAAAGACAGAGGGTGTTATTTTTGAAGATAAAAAAGGGAAGGATTTGTTACGGTATACTATTCAGACAGGAGGTGGAGGTATTATTCATGCTGGGGTATCCTGGACTCCCCTATGGGACTGGCTTTATTTTGAACAGTTAGCCGGTATTTCATATAATTACTATTTAGATATTTTACAACCGGTATTCTCATCTACCAGCAAAGTTCTTTTTTATCCCTTACCGGATGCGATGAGTCTGTTTAATCCTTATGTAGGCGTCATATTAAATATTGGAACGGATTTTAATTCAACCAATTTTGCTTATGGTCTTTCTTCAGGATTTGAAATAAGACTTAGCTGGTTTGATATTTTTATGGAAGCGGATCTTTATGTTAGTAATAAATACGATACATTACCAGCTTCTCTGGCCTTAGGGGTTAGATTGTGAGAAAAAAAGAATATTTAATTATATTTTTTGTACTTCTACTTTCATCCTGCGATATTCTTACTTCCTTTTGGGTTTCACCTGTTTTTTATATACCTTCTTTAAAAACAGCCTGGACTATCGATAGTGGGAATAATAAGATTATAGGGGATTCTTATTACTATGGCAATGATGATTGGTATCTTGAATGGGATAATGCAACGAATGTTATTCGTATAAGTGATTATCATTCGGATAGATATAATTCTTCAATTGCAGGTTTCCCAAATGAAATACTTGAGTATGATTATGTCAACAGCCCTATTTTCTATTTTTCACTTCTTTTTCAGGATTCTTTTACAGGTGGAATCGATATAGATGCAGGTGGAATTTATTCTGCACCTTCAGAGAATGTAAGTTTAAAACAAGATAATCAAAATCCAATTGAAGTTGGTTTTACAAGGTCAATAACTACAACTGCTGGATCTACTACTTCCTATACTCTTCCTGTTCCCGCCTATCTGGGGATTGATGGCAGTGATACTGTAAAAACGTTGGCAGGTTTATTGCATGTTGTAGATTTTACTATTAGTTCGGAAAACAGTTTTGTAAGTGGTCATGCGATTTGTGTATTTTCTTCTTTTAACCCTGCAGGATTACTTTATATGGTGTACTATCATGATAGTGGATTAGTTAGTTTAATATATGCTTACGATGTTGCAACAACTGAAACAGGCAACTATTTCCCTGACGGTCATTATGAGTATGTATGGAGTGTTTATCGGCCTTAGAAATATGATGCACCCTGTATTCTTGAAAAATGGATAATTATGAGATACATTGATTTATTATGAGAGGTTTTGTATGTTCTGGTTGAAAAAGTTATTTATTATTTCTGTATTATTAGTGCTATCTATTTCCTGTAATCAAAAACAACCAGCTCAATCGATCGCAGAAACTGATTCTGAATCTGTGAAAATCTCTGAAATTAAATTAGATCCAGCTATTACAAAAACTAAAGATTTATCTCCAGTTGAAACTCCAGAGTATAAGCAGGCCATGATAACCTTTATATCCGGAGAAGTTTTCAGACATGTTGATGGAGAATGGGTCTATGCTGAGATAGGTGATTTTCTTGAAGCAAATGATTCCATAAAGGTCGAATCAGGTTCTTTCTGTGAAATACAGTTTAGTGACAGAGCAGTTATAAGAGTGGAAGAAGATACAGAACTTGCTTTGAATACGGTTAATCTAAATCCCAATGGTGCAAAAATAGGTATAGAATTAATTGCAGGAACTGTTATTAGTAAGGTTCAAAAACTTGCAGAAAATGACAGATATAATGTAAAAACACAATCCACTGCCTGTGGTGTAAGAGGCACAGAATTTAGTGTAAAAGTTGAACCAGGTGGAGACACCGTTCTTGCTGTAAAAAAGGGTGCAGTTGCTATTTTACCCTCTGAACTTGTAGTAGAAGATCTTGTAGAAAGAGCTGGTAAAAGTGGAGATGTAGTTGCTGAAGTTCTTGAAAAAATTGAAACAGCAGCTTTTGTTGTAAGTGCAAACGAAGAGATAAGTCTTACAGAAGAATCTTTTGAAAAAACCCGTGAAACAGTTAAGGAAATAACAGAAATAATTGAAATTATTGAAGCAATGGAAGATGATACTGAATTGGTAAAAGAGGTTCCCTCTGAGATTGTAGAAGCTCTTACAGCTGTCTCGAAGATAGTAACAGAAAATGTAGTTGAAGCTGTTGCTCCTGTTGAGGAGCTCTCTGACTTTAACATTGCCAAACTGGAAAGTACCGAAGATATGAGAATGATTAATATTCCTGTAGCTGAAGTTCCTTCTACCGAAGACACCGATAAAACAGATAAAAATGAAACTGTAGAACCTCAGAAGAAAATATCTCTTCATAAATTCAGTTTGAAAATTATACCAGCCAATGCAGAAATAATTCTTAATTCAAAAATAGTTGGCAAGGGAAGTTTTTCCGGTATTTTTGAGGAAGGTGAAATACTTGATTTTAAATTTGTAAGCAACAACTTTAAATCCAGGAGTACGAGTTTTGTTGTGTCTGAAGAAACTTCCAGACAATATACAATTTCTCTGGAAAAAACCAAAGTGGAACCAGAAAAGAAAGATGCCCCTCCAGTTAAAGAAGAGCAGATAGATAATTCCCAAGCTGTGGAAGGGGGAAGTTCTACAGTTACTGTAGAGGAAAAGGCTGTTGAAATAAAAGAAGATTCCGTTAAGAAGGATACAATTGTCGAAGAAGTTTCTATGGATAAAAATCCCTTGCAAGGTACTTCTGAAGATAAAAAACTAATTGATGTAAGTATCAGCATAGAGCCTTCAGATTCTCTGCTGGTTGTAAATGGAGAAAAAGTACGATCCAATATCTTTACAGGGGAATTCCCTGAAGGAACCAGTCTTACAATTAAAGGTACCCGAAATGGGTTTGCAGATAAAACTATGCTACTAAATGTTGGTGAGCAAGTAACTGATTCTGTATCTATAAGTCTTGAACCCCGGCCTGTAGAGTCTGTTCTTAGTGTTTCAGAAAGTAAGCTTGTGGGTTCTGTTATTACAGGTGGAAATTTGATATATACTTCTGACTCAAAAGGATTGATAAGTGCTTCAACACCGGATGGTCGTTCAGCCTGGAGTTATGCAAGTGCCAATAAGTCTGTAGAAAATTCTTATCCTGTTTTTTCAAATAATAGAATCTATTTTTCTGGCTCCAGCGAATTAGTAATATTAAATGCTTTAAATGGTAAAGTGATTGATAGAGAGGCTCTTGATAAAAATTCGGCTCACATTTTTGGAAGACGACTTGTTCCTTTTGGTTCCCAAAGCCTTTTTCCTTCAAATGATGAAATTAGAGTTTTAAACAGTTCAAGTGGAGATTTAATTCGTACCATTAGCCTCCCTGGAAATGGTTCCAGAATGACTCCTGCTGTTTGGAAGAATAAGATATTATCTGTAGATCAAAATGGTACTTTAAGTATTATAAATCCGGATAATGGAGTTGTAGAGAAAGAGATTACTACATCAGGATCCCAGCCAATTGCTTTATCTATAACTATAAAAAATAATCTGGCTGTTTTTTCCGGTAGAAAGGGTAATGTTGTGTGCATTGATTTAGATGCAGGAAAAGTGTTGTGGGAGACTCAGCTTGTTAGTGGAGGTACTAAGGTACAGGTATACTCAGATATAGTTTCCAGTAATACTGGTGTTTATATCTACACAAAAGGTACAATTCATGCATTGAATTTAAATACAGGAAAAAATTTATTTGAAAATATTAGTGGTGTTTCTTCACCTCCTGGTGTAATTAATAATCAACTTGTATTTGGTGATAATAATAATAATCTTGTTTTTATAAATGCAAAAAATGGCCGACTGGATAAAATATTAAATTTAGATGATACAGTTTCTGCCCGACCCGCAAAGCTTGGCAGTTTGATTGCAGCAGGGACCCTTGGTGGTAAGTTAGTGGTAATAAATCCAGCAGGTATTCAATAATTTGTCCCATTTTGTGGTAGAATACTCTTGACTTAAAATACTTAGTGAGTTTATCTTATACACATGAAGGAATTCGCACATATATACAAAAAATTTCCTAAAAAAGAGGATTGTATCAGGTTTATAGAAAAGGTCAGGTGGAGTAATAAACCTGTATGTCCTCATTGCCATTCTCATCGAGTTAGTCCTATGAAAAAAGAATTTAGATATCATTGCAATTCCTGTAATATCTCTTTTTCTGTAACTGTAAAAACTCTTTTTCATAATACACG
>JAOZPU010000143.1 GCA_029932585.1 Spirochaetia bacterium
TTTTCTCCTCCTTATAAATACAGGGTCGCAACAAGGGACGGTATAAATTGAATTCTTTCAGCAGCAGCATCAGCAATTGCCTGATCATCACTGCCTAAAGCTTCCAGTTCTGCAAACATGGTACTTACACTTGGAAACAAGGCCATTAGATCCAGGTTAATACCCCAGTCTCCAAATTTCCAGCCTGCGCCTACCTTCCAGTTGGCTCCAAAGTTTGCATTGAAACTTTCATCAAGATATTTATCCTGTTTGTAGACATATATTGTGTTGATACCAATAGTTGAATAACCAACAAGTGGACCAAGCACCAGTTTCCCACCAATGTTCCATGTATTTAGAAATCCAGGTCTAAATGGTCCAGGGCTTAGTGTATCCGTTTCAGGATCATAAGTTGCAGTCATCATAGTTATATATTCCGGGGGCATAACATAAGAGTCCCAGGATACAAATCCTATCCATCCAAATCTGTAACCTACATGAAACCCTGGTAACATAAGATCCTGATTTTCATCATAATTGGGGTCTTCTGTATCTGTTTGTTTTTCAATAGGTGTCAAAGACATCCCCAGTTCAATTTCATCTGCAAAAACAGGAATTACCATTGCAAGTATTAGAATTACCGCAATAGCAAGAAATTTAGTTTTTTGCATAACATCCTCCTTCTAAAATCTAAAGATCCTTAAGAGAAGGACCTGTATCAAGGGTCAATATATACCATGTAAAACCAAATTGCAAAATAATTTAATAATTTTTTCCTGCAAGTGCTACATTTGCCGCATCAAAAGCATGGCATGGGACAACCCCGTAAACCATTTCACATTCCGGGCATTTTGATTCGAATGTTTCCATGGAAAACTCATTACCACATTCATCACACTTAATATCCAGGGGCATTGGCATAATCTGCTCTGCAAATCCCATTGTTCTAACTTTGTCAACAACCTGTTGTCCTGTTTCAAAACTTCCTGCGCATCCATCATGCATATCTATCTCCTTATTATTATCTATTACGATGTTAATTTTTCACCATTTCTTAGTTTTTCTCTCATTGTCATAACTTTTTTATCAAGTTCTTCAATTTCTGTTAATATCTCTTTCTCTTCTTCTGTTGTTTCTATTATCTTAAGAATACCACCATTTTTAATAACTATTCTTCTGTTCCCCATAAGTGCTAAAACAGGGTCGTGGGTTGCCATAAGGACAATTTTATCTTCAGAAAGAAGAAGTTTAAGTGCTTTTTTTCTATCTATACCTGCATTTTCAATTTCATCAATTAAAATAATTGGAGATTTACTTAAAATTGCTGTATCTGCAATCATAAGTGCCCGGGATTGTCCCCCGCTTAATGCCGTAATAGGGGTATTGGGATCGAACTTTTCTCCGGCTAGATTGTTTGCTTCTTCAATTATTCTTTTTATAACAGTTTCACTGTCTGTTACCATTCTACTCTCTGCATGGAGCTCTAAAAACTCAAAAACTGACATATCCATAACAAAATTCATATTCTGTGACAGCTGTGCTACCAGTTTTTCAGATGAAGAGTATCTCCATTTTTTATCCGGAGTTTTTCCATTGATAAGAATACTTCTTCCTGTAGGAGTATCATTTTGAGCCGCCCATTCAATATCCCCAAGAAGCCTGCTTTTTCCTGATCCTGTAGGGCCTACAATGGATACAATTTCATTTTTTTGAATTATAAATTCTGAAAAATTTTCTGTCTTTCCAGATTTATCATGCCCAGGTAGAATGGTTATAGATTCCACTACTTTATCATCTTCACCAAGAAAAGAGAGCATTTGACTGATAAATACAGAAAACTGGTCTAATAGATGTTCAGGGTCAATAGCGTGATCTTCTATGTGTTCAGGGTCAAGGCTTTTAAAATAATCATCCAAAGAATTTTCACGAAAATTGGTAACATCAACTCCATTATTGGTTAGAAATGTCTCTGCAAAGGGATATTTGCTTAGTATCGTATCTATTTTGTCATGTCTTAGGTTTACATCTGTAAGGGTTGCCACTTCTATATCTCCTTTTTTCCAAGATCAATTTTTCGTACATTACCCATCTGATAACTTTCACCTATTCTTGTTTCTCCCAGACAGTAGGAACATAGGGCCGCTGGCATGGAAAATCTAAGAGTTTTTCCTTTGAGGGTAGTAATATTTTCATCTTTGTCAAAAAGCAGTGTTGAAAGTTCAAAACTCCCCTGTCCGGTAAGTCCATTTACATGGAGAATAGTAGCTGCAGGATTAACACTGTGTACCCGGGATGCAAATACCTCCCGTTCAGCCTGGGATACAATATCACCCTTGGTAATTATTACAATATCTGCACTTTTAAGCATTGGACCAATTTTTTTAGGTGTTCCTATACCACTTAAATTATCTATAACACAAACTGCTTTAATATCTTTAATATAAGGTGAGCATCTGTTGCAAAGGCCTGCAGATTCACTAATTAAAATATCAAAATTATTTTCCAGGCCCCACTGGGTAACTTCTTCAATGTTACTAACAAAATAATGATCTGGACATAAGCCCCCGGAGAGTCCTTTTTGAACCATTACTCCGGCTTTTTCATACAGTAGATCATCGTCAGTAAAAAGGCAGTCAAACTTAACAACTCCAACTTTTAAACCACGGTTTTTTAGGGATACAATAGTTTTTAAAATTACCGATGTTTTCCCAACAGAAGGGGGGCCGGAGACTGTAACAAGATTCATGCGCCAATTACCTCTCTTATGGAGTCATCAAATATTTTTTCACATTCTCTAATTGTTTCTGCAACATTGATTGAATAGATATAATCCCAGCCCAGCCACATAAAAGAGCTGTTCTCTTTAAGTTTATTATCCACTTTCGGGTTTGTGCTTGGAAATAATCCGCTGTGAGATAGAATTTCTCCTACTGTATCTGATGCAAAAAAATCAATAACATCTTTAAGTTTTTCTATTCTGTCTGTTTTAGATAACATAAATATTGGACTTAAAATTGCACCGTCAGAAGGCCATACTGCCTTCATAATAGATCCTTCTTTTATTGTTTTTGTAAAAAAGTAAGGCATTATTGTAATAGCAGGTCGTCTTGTACTCTTTTTTTCACTTTTTACCATCTCTGAAGGGTGAAGGGAATCTAAAAGGCTTCTTCCCAGTTTTTCTACCCCCTCTTTACCAAAATTTTTATGGATATTTAAAAGAATGGCATTGAAGAGATCAAAATCTCCTACAGGAAGAGATACACTATTTTCGTATTCCGGTTTAAGAACATCTGCCCAACTTAGTGGGACTGCCCGATCACCAAGTTCGTTTGTATTTACAAGAAAAACTGCCGGTACAACACCTATCATGGAGTAGTGACCTCTGGGATCTTTTAAATCATATCCTTTAAAAGAGCTGTTTTCAGAATTAAAAGAAACTTCATCACTAAAGACACCCTCTCTTTTTAATTTACCAAATCTTTCCTCATCAAAAAAAAGATCAAATCCGGCAGATATAAATAAATCAGGAATTCCTGACTGATCTTTTACTTCTGCTAGATTCTTTTCTACCCAGTCCAGACCCATAGCAGCGGCTTTAAGTTCATATTCAATTTCAAGATTATGATTTTTTTCAAATCCTTCCATAAACTTACCAAAGGCTTCCAGGAGAGGTATTCTTACAGGGCAGGGCAAAAGGCCTGTTACTTTAACTTTATCACCTTCTACTTTTTTGGATTCACCGCCAAGAGTAACATCATTCCCAGGCTTATCCCTTTCAATACTGGAAATAAGAATTTTTGAGAAAGCTGCAGGATCTCTATTCTGAAACGAAAGAGCAGTTTTTAAGGTTATATTTTTACCAAAACTTTTTCGTTTTTCCTCATCCGTCATTTGAGGAAATCCATTTGCACCAAATACAGAAATGGTTGCAGGATAATTCTCTGTTATTTCGAAAAGTGTTTGATCCAGAGTAAAATAATTTTCATTCATTTATATATTATTCCTTGCAGTGGGAAGATTTATCTCTTGTACAGACGCCCTATAGGGCGTCTGTACTAATAAATAGATCTGAATTATTGTTGCCAAATAGAAGATATGAAAAAAAATCAAAAGTGTCAATTATTATTGATAAAAATTGTAATGTATTATTTTTCTAATCCCATTATCTTATCCACACGACGTTGATGTCGCCCGCCTTCAAATTTAGCATCTATGTAGGCATCTACCATATCGTTTACAGAATCATGGTAGTCAATTCTTCCACCAAAGGCTATGAAGTTTGCATTGTTGTGAACCCTGGACATTTCTGCTCCAAATATGTTTTGGGGAAGAGCACATCGAATGCCGTCTACTTTGTTTGCAGATATACTTATTCCAATTCCTGTACCACAACATACAATACCAAATTCATATTTGCCAGATAGATATTCTTTACATGTTTTTTCTGCCATATCCGGGTAATCAACTGAATCTTTAGTATCAACACCCATATTTTTTACAGAAAATCCCCTAATTTCAAGATGTTCTATAATTTTAGCCTTTAACTCATATGCACCATGATCGGCGCCAATTACTACATTTGCCACTTGTTATCCCCTTTGGTTACTAAGATGAAGCTGCTCACTCTTTCTTATATTATCCAACACCTTCGTAATGTTCAATATGTCTTACTTTATCCAAATTATCCAGGACAATACAGACAGCATCAAGTCTGGCAAGACCCTGGTAATGATTAAAAGTTATATAGAGTTCAGCGGTCTTTTTCATGCGCCATAGTTTTTTTTTGGTAAGAGTGTCTTCGGGCATCCCTCTATCACTATTAGACTTTGTGCGAACTTCAATAAATACAAGAAAATCATTGTTTTTGGCTAAAATATCTATATCAGAATGGCCCACCATATAATTCCTTTTTAATATCTGATAACCGCAGTCTTTCAGATACTCTTCTGCTATTTTTTCACCCTTTTCACCTAACTCTACTTTTTGACGGGAGCTACTAATGTTGTTCATTCAATTACTCCAGGTCTGTACTGAAGTGCTTCTGCAATATGCTTTTCCTCTACATTTTCAATTTGTTCAAGATCTGCAATAGTTCGTGCTATTTTAATGATTTTCAAATAAGATCTTGCAGATAACTGAAAAACTTTGGCTGCATCTATAAGCATTGATTTTGAAAGTGTGTTTAGGGGAACATATTTTCTTATTAGTCGGTTTTTCATTTCAGCATTGGTATAAATTGTTTCATAAGTAAACCTCTGTTGTTGTATTTTTCTGGCTCTATCAATTCTATCTCGTATTTCGTTGGAAGTTTCATTGGTATTTCTGTTATTAAAACCCTTTGCCAGTTTATTTATATCAACTACTGGTACATCAACATGGAGATCAATTCTGTCTAAAATTGGTCCGGATAGTTTTTTACGGTACCGCACAATTTCTCTTTTAGTACAGGTGCACTGTTTTGTATCATCGTTAAGATAACCGCAAGGACAGGGATTTGCAGCAGCAATCAGCATAAATCTTGATGGATATGTTACTCTTTCAAGGCTCCTTGAGATAGTCAATTTACCATCTTCAATAGGTTGTCTTAAAGCCTCAATAACAGAACGTGGGAATTCATTAAATTCATCCAGAAACAGAATACCTCTGTGGGCTAAACTTATTTCACCTGGTTGAGGGTGTGTTCCTCCACCAACAAGACCTGCCTGGGATATTATATGATGGGGAGATCGAAAGGGTCTTGTTGTTATTAGAGATCCTCCCGGGGGAATGTTACCGGCACTGGAGTAAATTTTAGTAACTTCCAAAGATTCTTCTTCATTTAAAAGGGGCATAATGCCGGGAAGTGCTCTTGCAAGCATTGTTTTACCGGATCCAGGAGATCCAATCATGAATATATTATGACCACCGGCTGCAGCAATTTCCAGTGCTCTTTTTGCCTGCTCCTGACCCAAAATTTCTGCCATATCAAAATCTACTAATTGCTGCTTTCTGGATTTTGGTATTTTATATTTTGTTGGTATAATGTCAATTTCTGAATCAAAGTATTTAATTAATTGGATAAGATTTTTAACTGGATAAACATCAATGCCTTTTACAACAGAAGCCTCATTTGCTGATTCTTCAGGAACGAAAATTGAGTTCATATTATTTTCTTTAGCAAAGAGAGCAGCCAGGAGAGCTCCTTTGGTATGACGGAGAGAACCGTCCAGAGAGAGTTCTCCAAAGAAAATAGACTTTTCCGGGATAGTGAAACCATTTATATTGGAGAGTATGCCAACAGAAATTGGGAGATCATAAAAGGCCCCATATTTAGGAACATCTCCAGGTGCCAGATTTACTATTATTCTTCTAAGGGGAAACTTTAAATTAGAGTTGATCAAAGCTGTTCTTACTCTTTCCCTGCTTTCTGCGACAGCCTTGTTTGGAAGTCCGACAATTTCAAAGGTTGGAAGTCCTTTGTCTGCAATATTTACTTCTACATCAATTTTTATCGTTGTTAAACCTGAGAAAGAAACAGAGGTTACTTTATATAACATTTTCGCCTCCACTCCGGATGTAATATTTACCTTCATTTAACGAAAGATGTTTTTTTATAGACAGGACTGTTATATCTGCTCCAATATCAGATATATTTTTTTTACTAATTCTTGCAATATCATCAATCCCCATAGGCTCATTGGAAAGAAGTTTTAAAATTTTAACCTGAGTTTTATTCAAACCATAGGTCTCTTTTTTTGAAAAAAGCTCATTTTTACTGGTTATTCCATATTCAGAGAGAATATCCTGTTTGGATGTAACTATTTGCGCCCCCTGTTTAATTAGCATATTTGTTCCCTGTGAGACTGAACTTAACATGGGGCCTGGTACTGCATATATAATTTTATTGTATTTTTTTGCAATTTTAGCTGTAATTAATGCACCGCTTTTTATTCCCGCTTCTATTACCAGAAGTACAGGAGATAGTCCTGCAATAATCCTGTTCCGCCTTGGATAGGTCCAGAGTGCTGGAGGAGTATCTCCAGGATATTCCGAAACTATGAGACCTTTATTTTTTAAAATACTATTATATAAATCAATTTGATACTCCGGATGGATTCTATCAATTCCACAAGGCATAACTGCAATTGTCCGTCCACCTGTTTTAACAGCAGCATTATGAGCCTGGGCATCTATTCCATACATAAAACCGGAAACAATTGTTATTCCTGCTCCTGCTATAGCTGTAATCAATTTGTCAGTAATTTGTTCTCCATATCTTGTCATTTTTCTCGAACCCACTACACTAAGAGTTTC
>JAOZPU010000144.1:0-1598 GCA_029932585.1 Spirochaetia bacterium
TTCATGGTTATCTATTGCTAATATTTACATAATTTTAAGGAGAGAGTAATGAAAAAGATTTTATTCATATCTTTGATTGTTGCACTATCAATGATGACCATTGTTAGCTGTGCAAAAAAAGAAGCAGCAGTAATCAAAATAGCTGTAGCAGGACCTCATTCAGGTGACCTTGCTTCCTATGGCCTTCCAACTGTAAAAGCTGCAGAAATTCTTGTTGAGAAAATTAATGCAGACGGAGGTCTATTAGGCCGTCAGGTAGAACTTATTATTGAAGATGACGTTTGTAAACCTGAAGTAGCAACAAACACTGCTGCTAAACTTGTTGGTGAAGAAGTAGTTGCTGTTATTGGACATATCTGTTCCGGTGCCACAAAAGCTGCTATGGGTATCTATAATGATTCCAATATTCTTGCAATATCCCCTTCAGCTACAAACCCTGGTCTTACCCAGAGTGGTGACTACCCTAACTTCTTTAGAACAATTGCTCCGGATGATGCTCAGGCAGCATTGGAAGTTGATTTTACACTTGGTACACTTGGTGCAAGCAAAATTGCTGTTCTTCATGACAAGGGTGATTACGGTAAGGGCCTTGCAGATTTTGCAAAAGCTTACATTGAAGCAGATTCAAGAGCAGAAGTTGTTCTTTACGAAGGTGTAACTCCTGGTGCTGTGGATTATACTGCTGTAATTAACAAAATTAAAAACTCCGGTGCTGAAGCAATAATTTTTGGTGGATACCACCCTGAAGCTTCAAAAATTGTAAGCCAGATGAAAAAGAGAGCAATGGATATTCCTTTTGTCTCTGATGATGGTGTTAAAGATCAGACTTTTATTAAAGTTGCCGGCGAATATGCAGAAGGTGTTTATGCTTCAGGTCCTATGGACACAGCAACAAACCCACTTACAATTCTTGCTACAAAAGAACACCAGGATAAATATGGTGAAGATCCAGGTGCTTTCTACCTGAATGCATATGCAGCAATTCTTGCTGTTTTCAATGCTATTGAAGTTGCAGGATCTACAGATTATGAAGCAGTTACTAATGCTTTAAGATCAAGCTATGTTGAAACTACTCTTGGTAAAATTAAGTTTGATTCAAAGGGTGATGCTGAAGGTGTAGGTTTCTCAATGTATCAGGTTCAGAACGGCACTTACGTCGAACTGAAATAATATTTTAACATACTTCAAGAGACAGTCTGTTATCAGACTGTCTCTTTTTATTTTACACAGATCTTCCCTCAGGAAGTTTTCCCATTCCAACAGTGCTTTTGCAGTACACACTGCAAATAGCTACAAAGGAGCCATAATACGATATGGATCTACACTACTTTTTTGAATTATTTGTGGGTGGTTTAACCAAAGGAAGCATTTATGCACTAATTGCTTTGGGTTATACCATGGTTTACGGAATTATTAAATTAATCAATTTTGCCCACGGAGAAATATATATGATCGGAGCATTTACAGCTCTGATAATTGCATCAGCCTTAAGCTTTACAGGTATGAATCCTGTAGTAATTTTTCTAATTTCAACTATACTGGCCATTTTCTTTTCTGCATCCTACGGTGTAACAATGGAAAAAATTGCCTATAAACCT
>JAOZPU010000144.1:1698-7271 GCA_029932585.1 Spirochaetia bacterium
GTACTTATAAGTACACACATTGGACAGTTGAACTTCTACATTGGTTTTCTTACAGGAATAAAAGCCTTTGTTGCTGCTGTATTAGGTGGTATTGGAAGTATTCCGGGAGCAGTTCTTGGAAGTTTTGTTCTTGCATGGACAGAGAGTTTCGGTACTGGATATATATCCAGTGATTATGAGGATGTATTTGCATTCCTGTTCCTTATTATAATTCTGATTTTCAGACCATCGGGAATTCTCGGTCGACCTGAAAACAAGAAAGTTTAGAGAGGCATAAATAGATGTTAGATATAATGAAATACTTCACTCTAAAAGAGATGAAGAAATCACTTGTCATTTCCATTTGGTTTATGATTCTTACATTTCCCATTATGGTCATTAAAGTTAATACTATTGAAAATACTGTAGTATGGCGATGGGCAAGTCTTATAGGAATGGGTATTGGATCATTTTTTATGGCTACCCTGTGGCGCTATCTTCTCGATAGAAAAAATATGAAAAGTGATATAACCGATAAAAAAACTCTTCAAATGAGAGTCATGGATTGGGCAAATGAAAACCCTAAGGTAAAAAAGATTGCACTGGTTGCTGTTGTTTTGTTTATTGCAGCCTTTCCATTTTTAACATCCATGTATCAGACAAGTATTATGACAACTGCTTTAATGTACGTTGTACTTGGTCTGGGTTTAAATATTGTTGTAGGTCTCGGTGGATTACTTCACCTTGGATATGCAGCATTCTATGCTGTAGGAGCTTATACATACGCACTCCTTAATTATCATTTTGGGCTTAGTTTCTGGATATGCCTGCCAATTGGAGCTGGTCTTGCTACAATAATGGGTATTCTGTTAGCTATACCAGTTCTAAGACTACGAGGTGATTACCTTGCCATAGTTACTCTGGGTTTTGGTGAAGTTATTAGAATTGTTCTGGAAAACTGGAATGAATTTTCTTTTGGACCAAGTGGTATTGCACAAATTCCACGTCCTGGTTTTTTTGGTATGTCAATGAAACTTCAGACAGCAACTATTTATATATACTTTATTATGATTGCGATGGTAATATTTACAATCTTTGTTGTACGCCGTCTTGAAAACTCACGTATAGGTCGTGCATGGATTGCAATGAGAGAAGATGAAATTGCCAGTGAATCTATGGGTATTGATATTACCAAATCTAAAATTACAACTTTTGCCCTTGGAGCATTCTGGGCTGGCATGGTAGGAGTAATTTTTGCTGCAAAAACAACCTTTATAAACCCTGCAAGTTTTACACTTTGGGAATCTGTAATGATTCTTTGTGTTGTTGTAATTGGAGGTATGGGTTCAATTGTAGGTGTAGTTTTTGGTGCACTTATCCTTATACTGCTACCTGAATACTTACGAGCCTTTTCTGAATATCGAATGCTAATGTTTGGAGCAATTCTCGTAATAATGATGGTCTTCAGACCAGGTGGCATAATTAGTAATATAAGAAAAAAATACAAATTTGAGCCTACTGAAGGATCTTCAAATGCTGAAGTGGAAGGGGTGAAATAATGACACCTATACTAGAAACAAAAAATCTAACAATGCAGTTTGGTGGCTTGACAGCTGTTGATAATGTAAACTTTAAAGTTAACCCAAAAGAAATTGTTGCCCTTATAGGGCCAAATGGTGCTGGTAAAACTACCTTTTTTAACTGTGTTACCGGAGTATATAAACCTACCAGTGGTGATGTGTTAATAGCACCTAATGGTCAAACTCCAAAAAGGATCAATGGGCTGAAACCTAATAAGGTAACAGAAAGAGGTCTTGCACGAACATTTCAGAATATCCGCCTTTTTCAAAATATGACTGTTTTGGAAAATGTTATGATTGGAAGACATACAAAACTTAAGTCTGGTCTTCTCGGAGCAATATTTCTTCCAAAATCGGTAAGAGAAGAAGAAAAAAAGGTTATTCAGGATAGTTATAATATATTAGTCGATGTAGGACTTGAAAAATTTGTAAATGAACTGGCAAAGAATCTTCCATACGGCGCCCAGCGACGGCTGGAAATTGCAAGAGCTATGGCAACAGAGCCTGCACTCCTACTCCTTGATGAACCTGCAGCTGGAATGAACCCGCATGAAACGAAAGAACTCGATGAAATGATCTTAAATATCAGGGATAAAAGTAAAATATCCATACTACTTATTGAACATGATATGAGTCTGGTAATGAGTATTTCCGAGAAAATATTTGTAGTTGACTATGGAAAATTAATTGCTCAAGGTACACCGGATGAAATTAAAAATAACCCTGAAGTAATAAAGGCGTATTTGGGGGATGACAGCGATGCTTAAAATTGAAGGAATACAAACATTTTACGGAAATATTCAGGCATTACATGATGTTAGTATAGAAATTAAAGAAGGTGAAATTATTACCCTTATTGGGGCTAATGGAGCAGGAAAGTCTACTACTCTTATGTCTATCTCCGGGGTTGAACAGGCAAGAAGTGGTAAAATACTTTTTGAAGGTCAGGATATAACTCATATGGATCCTGACAAAATTGTGCAACTCGGAATAATTCAGGTTCCTGAAGGAAGAAGAATATTCCCTTTCCTGTCAGTAGCTGAAAATTTAGATATGGGTGCATTCTTGCGAAACGATAAGGAAGAGATAAAAAGAGACATGGAATATGTTTATAGTCTCTTTCCTCTCCTAAAAGAGAGAAGGAGTCAGCAGGGGGGAACTCTAAGTGGAGGGGAGCAGCAGATGCTCGCTATTTCAAGAGCATTAATGGCAAAACCAAAACTACTCCTTCTGGATGAACCATCTTTGGGGCTTGCTCCAATAATTGTTCAACAGATTATGAGTATAATAAAGAAAATTAATACAGAACAAAAAACTACTATATTTCTTGTAGAACAGAATGCAAATCTGGCTCTTAAACTGGCCGACAGAGGTTATGTAATGGAGACTGGAAGAGTTACACTAAGTGATACTGCTAAAAATCTACGTGAGAATGATGCGGTTAAGAAGGCTTATTTGGGGATATAAAAATCCTTTTTATGATAATTTTGCCGTTGTAGGGATGGGTTTAAAACCCATCCCTACGGCGGCTTTTTTATTTTCTACATATATTGTATCCTCCAATAATTACTGGAGGATCTTTTGGAAATTGAAATTATAAAATCAGGTACAGGAGCAGCAGAAATTATTGCTAATGGGAACAAAATGCTTGCTGTCAGTACCAATCTAAACAGTAAGATATACAAACAAATATCCAGACAGGAATTGTTGTCCAGGCCTGGTATTCTGATAAAAAATGGGATATCCAAAGAATGGGTATGTACTGAAAGCTTTGTATATAAAGAGGGTCTATTTTTCCCCGGTTCATTTTATGAGGGGAATACTATTGCAGATATAAATCTGGATATAGGTCTTTTACTGGATCTGGCAGTTTCTTTTCAGACTATTATTAAAGCTGATATTCCAATTTCAGGATTCTATACTCCCGGTATTTTCAAAACAGAGAGAGAAGGGATTCTTTATTTCCCTCCTGCTTTAATTAACTTTATTACCAGTCAACTATCAGAAAGCAATAGTATAAGCTTCTGGCAGCCATACAATCATCCGGATGCAGTTGGTAAATCTCAATATTCTTTCACTTTAGGTGTACTTGCGTATCAATTACTTACCAAAGAACTACCATACACAGGAACCAGTATAACAGAGATAAGAGAAAAAATGCGCAGCAGCAAACCCGTAGAAGTGGAACTTCTTAAACCGGGGATTCAAAAAAGTATTGCTGATTTAATAGATAATGCTCTCGCCTTAAAAGACATTAATCTTTCAGAATGGATCGAACAACTGAAACTTTGGGAAAAAGATGGAATATCTACAATCAGTGATAAAACTGCTAGATTTCGTATTAAAGAAACTGCAGCCAGAAAACAGAATAACCGACAAAAGAAATTTAAAAGAAAGCAGTTCCTGACTCATAACTGGAAAACTATTGCTGCAACAGCAGCTGCGATTGCATTTATAATTTCTTTCAGTATTGGCCCCATAAAGAATGCAATGGAACCACCAATAACAGCAGGAATGTCTGCAAAAGAAGTAGTAGGAACCTTTTACTCTGCGATTATTGATATGAATACAGAAATTATGGAAGATTGTGTAAAAAAAGGTATTGCAAAAAATGATATAAATGAAGTTACACAGCTTTTTGTAATATCCAGAGTCAGATCGGGTTATGAAGGGACATCCGGGCTGGTTACTGCTCAGGACTGGAATGATGGCATAATAAAAACACTTAATTCAGGCGAACAGATTTTTGGAATAGCCGATCTTGTAATTACTAAGTTAATCAATAATACATATACAGCTGATTATATAAAATGGTATCCCAACATCCCTGATAATCCAGAGTCTAATGAAATACTACCTCCACTAAAAGTTCTCGTACAGGACACGATTACCCTTGAAAAAGTGAAGGATGTCTGGATAATAGTCAATCTGGAAAGGAACACTAAGGAGTTAAAATGATAAAAGCTGTACTATTTGATATGGATGGGGTACTTGTAGATTCGGAAGAGTTTATTAGAAAAGCTGCAATCCTAATGTTTGAAGAACTGGGCCTGGAACCCAAACCAGAGGATTTTTTTGAATTTATTGGAGCTGGTGAAGATAGATTTCTGGGAGGAGTAGCAGAAAAGTACAACTTCCCATTTAATCTACCTGAAGGTAAAAAAAGAACCTATGAAATTTATCTCGAACTAATTAAAGGAAATCTAAGCCCACTACCAGGTGTTTTTTCTTTTATGGAAGAATGTAAAAAAAGAGGACTTAAAACTGCCCTTGCCACCAGTGCCGATAAAACAAAAATGGATGCTAATTTAGTTGAAATGGGTATCACACAAGATAGCTTTGATGCAGTTGTAAATGGCCTTGATATTAAACATAAAAAACCATCCCCTGATATTTATATTCTGGCGGCAAAACTGATTGGTTTAAAACCAGAAGAATGCCTCGTAGTGGAAGATGCTGTGAATGGTGTAGAAGCAGCAAAATCTGCAGGTGCTAAATGTTTGGGATTAACAACAAGCTTTTCTGAAAAACAACTATTCGAAGCTGACTGGTTTGCAAAGGACCTATCAAAAGCCGGAGATGAAGTTTTTAACTGGTAAAAATTTCGTAAGTTCCTACAGAAATAAATAATCTAAATTTATATTAATTTCACTAGTTCTTCTCTACAAAAGATATGGCTCTGTGCCGGATAAAAGTATGAAGGCTTTTGTCTGATTCAAGACTGGATTTTGGAAGAAAGCCTCCGGCCATAGAGTTATGTCCACCTCCAAATCCTTTGCCTTCCAAAATAAATCGAACAAGTTCACTGGCATTTATATCTTTATTTATACTCCTTGTTGAAAATTTATAACCATCTTTTCTTGGAGCATAGGCAACTACAATATTTACACCAGCAATAGTAATTACTATGTCACTGGATGCACCAAGTAAAGAATCGTTACCATTATCCAGATACAGGAAACCTATCTCACCATACACTTCTACTGTTTTAAAAGCTTTTGCATAATCCTGAAG
>JAOZPU010000145.1 GCA_029932585.1 Spirochaetia bacterium
TCCACCTCGTTATACTCACAAAAGGCATGGTTTTTCCATCTCACCCTGGTGGGAACAACTTCAACATGAACCAAAGAAGGATCATTCTCATCTGTGAATAAGCCTAATGCTCCGGGATGAAGTTCCAGAAGTTTCTTTTTCTTTGCTGCATCACCAGTTAAATCTGCTATTCCAGCCACTCTCAGATGGTCTCCGTTTTTAGCTACCCAGCAAAGCTCAACTTTTGGATTATCTTTTAATTCCTGAACCTTTCCACTTATATTAACTGTAGTACACCAAAACTTAAAATCGTCTGTTACTACAAACTTCATTGGTCGTACCTTTGGCTGACCATCCACGCTGGTTGCCATTTGGCATGAACCAGCGCTTAAAACTATTTCTCGTACCTTTTCTCTTGACATCTATTCTCCTCTCTTCGATACATTTTGCTTATCTATGAAGCATTTTGGGGTATAATGCAAAACACTCAGAGAGCGGTAACACCGTTCCCTGAGCTTGTCGAAGGGTTATAACGGCATATTACCGTGTTTTTTCTTTGGTCTGTCTTCTTTTTTATTTAAATACATTTCCAAAGATTTCCACAATTGTATTCTTGTTTCTGCAGGATCAATAATATCATCAAGATAGCCATAACCAGCAGCAATAAATGGGTTCATAACTGTTTCTTTAAATTCACCAATTTTTAATGCTCTCATAGCTTCAGGATCGTCAGCAGCCTTAATATCTCTTCTAAAAATTACATTAGCAGCACCTTCGGCGCCCATAACAGCAACTTCTGCACTAGGGTATGCAATTGTTCTGTCAAAACCAAGAGCTTTAGATGACATTGCAATATTTGCACCACCATAGGCCTTTTTAACAATAAGCGCAATTTTTGGAACTGTTGCTTCTGCAATTGCAAAGAGAAGTTTTGCTCCGTGACGAATAATTCCACCATGTTCCTGACCTGTTCCTGGAAGAAATCCCGGTACATCGACCAGGGATATAAAAGGGATATTGAAAGAGTCACAGAATCTTACAAACCTTGCAGCTTTATCAGCAGCATTGATATCAAGGACAGCAGCCATTACCTTAGGTTGATTAGCCATTAAACCAACTGTATGACCGTTCAATTTAGCAAAACCAATTACCATATTCTGTGCAAAATCTTTCTGAACTTCTAAAAATGAATCAACATCAAATGCAGCATTAATAAGATCCTTAATATCGTAGGGCTTTCTTGGATTATCTGGAAGAAGGTCTAAAAGTTCCGGAGTTTTTCTGTCTATAGGATCATCACATTCCCAGACAGGGGCTTGTTCCGTATTATTAGATGGAAGATAGCTCAGTAATGTCTGTGCAAAAGTAAGACATTCTTCTTCGGATGAGAATCTGAAATGTACATTTCCACTTTTAAATGTATGAGCTTTTGCTCCACCTAAATCCTCATGGGAAATTTCTTCACCTGTAACTGCTCTAATTACATCAGGACCGGTTATATACATATGGCTTGTCTTGTCGACCATAAAAATAAAGTCAGTAATACCTGGGGAATAAACTGCCCCACCGGCACATGGGCCAAGAATTATTGATAATTGTGGTATTACGCCAGAGCTGAGGGTATTGGCTCTGAAAATTTTTGCATATCCTTCCAAAGATAAAGTTCCTTCCTGTATTCTTGCACCACCTGAATCATTTATCTGAAGAAAGGGGGTTCCATTTTTAAGAGCATCCAGCTGTGCAGAAGCAATTCTTTCTGCATGCATCTCTCCTAAAGATCCACCCAAAACAGTAAAATCCTGGGACGAAAGAAAAACCTGTCTTCCGTTTATTTTACCACTTCCTGTAACAACACCATCACCCAAAAATTTTTTCTTGTCCATTCCAAATTCTGTGGAACGTACAGTTGAATAGGTTTTCTGCTCTGAAAAAGTAGTTTCATCTATAAGATAATCTATTCTTTCTCTTGCTGTAAGTTTACCTCTTTCGTGCTGGGCTGTAATTCTATTTTCACCACCACCCAGTAACATTTTTGCCTGCATCTCTTTAAATCTGTTATAAGCTTCTTGATTTGCCATATCCCCTCACCTTAAATAATTATAAATTGGAATTTCACTTTTGCTTAAGAATGGGTTGTTTTGAGGCCTATTCTGAAAAGCAAAGCTCATACTATCAACAGCTTATCTTTACGTCAAGAAAAAAGAAAAGAAATTAGAAAACTTTACTTGACACCCTGTTTCATCTTAATTATAGTACTCCTTTACGTCAAAATTTAAAGGAGATACATATGAAAGCAATTGTACCTGAAAAAGTTTCCCAGGATGTACTTAATATCCCTGTAGCTGAAATTGAAGCATGGCTTGCTGGCCCTGTAGTTGAATTACCTGCATTTGAACCAGCATATACAAAAACAAGAGATGGCAAAAATCTTGTTATCCGTGCTCTTAGAAAAGAAGAAGCACCTGAACTTTTAAAGTTCCTCAAGAAATTTATTGAAATAGACAGAGACTTCTACGATATCGTAGGTGTTCGTGTTTATGCAGAAGTACTTGGATGGCTTCGAAACAGACTTAAAGATTCTTACCACCTGGTTGGAGCTATTGATGGTGAATTAGCAGGTTTTGCTGATGGTAGAAAAAGAGATGAAGATGTTCATATTTCTCTTCACTCAATGGCTTTCAAAAGAGGCGGCGGTGTTGGTGCAGCTATGTATTATGCTAAAGCACAGTATGCTTTTGAAACTCTTGGTGCTAAAGAATGGTGGTCAACTTTCGAATCTTACAATGGTTGGAAAAGATATGGTCTTGGTTGTGCACAGCCTTCTTACCCATGGCCTGAAAACCAGCATGAACTTGGTGGAGCAGCTGTATACTACATTAGAAGAGCTTACTGGGATTCAACAGTTAAAGATTACAACAAACAGCTTGTACATGGCGATCTTATTCGTCCGGTACCTGCAGATATTCTTGCAACTGCAGATAAACTTATTATTCCTGAAACACCAGACATCTAGATCTTGTTTTTGAATAATATTGAACCTCCGGTTATGCCGGGGGTTTTTTAATGTTTCCTTGGCGTTGTTCTGTATCAAGTTTAATTGCGATTCTTAATACCCGTAGACATTACCCCTTAAATTACGCCCTCCATCTACATAAATTACCTGACCGGTAATAAATTCATTCTGTAGTAAAAATAAAACAGTACTGCTTATTTCAACTGGAGTTCCAATTCGTTTTAGAGGATTGCCCTCTTTTAATCGTAGTAAAGATTCTTCATCACTAATATTATCAGGTATTATTATTCCTGGAGCAACGGCATTTACCCTTATAGAAGGGGCAAATTCCAGACTCATCATTTTTGTTAAATTCAAAAGCATCTGTTTGCTAAGTTGGTAGCTAATATGGTTTGGTTCAAAATCTGTCATTCTGGCATCCAGAAAATTTATTATAGAACCTCTTTCACAAATATTATTAAACTCTCTGGCAAGAACAAAAGGAGCAAGAGTATTTATATTAATTGTATTGTTAAGATTAAAATCAGATAAAGAATTCAAGCTGTCAACTGGATAAATTGATGCAGAATTAATTAAAAAATCCAGTTTTCCTGTCACGTTCTTTGCTTCAGTTAAAAGATTTTTTATACCACTAATATCTTTTAAATTGTATTGGATTTTAGCAGATATAACATTTTTTTCTAATGATAGCTTAACTGTTTCTGCAGCATCATGTTCAGATTTATTGTAGTGGATTATTGTATTTATACCATTTTCTGCAAGGGTTAATGCTGTGGCTCTACCAAGTCTTTTTGATGCACCTGTAATAAGTGCAGTTTTTCCAGCAAGATTATTCATAATAGGATTATACTTAATTATTAAAAGAAAGAAAACTAATGAAGAGATTTTTTGCGCCAGTATATTATTACGCCATTAGAGAAGAAGTGATTGTTAAATACAAAATGGGTTAGGGCACAAAAATAGTAATAAAGAATTAATATATTTCGGGTTCCCGTCCGACAATTAATATGATAGATTAAGATAAACAGTTGCAGAAAAAGCGATAATAATTATAAGATATTAAAATAATATAAAATTATTTTTTATAACTATACAGGAGTAAAAAAAAATGTTAAATCCTACAGATACTGCAATGTCTATTGCACATGCTTTAATTTTCTTTTCTACAATTGGGTGTATTGTATTTGTTCTAATAAATTGGAATAAACAGGATTCTAGTACTCCTGTACAAGTTGAAAAGGAGTAATAGGTATAATCTCTTTTTACCTTCTTTTTCTTTTATCCATATAATAAAGTAATTTTCCTGGAGAGTTATTTAGGACTCTCTCTTCTTTTCTAAAAAGATCTGTTGCATCAATTAGTTCTCCCAGTTTTTTATGTCCATAATTTCTGGAGTCAAATGCCGGATCTCTTTTAGCAATATTCTGGCCAATATTTCCTAAATAAGCCCAACCTGTATCATCTGTAGAATCTTCAACAGCATTTCTAAGCAGAGATACAAGTTTTGTATCCTGCTTTAAAATAGCAGTAGATTTTCTTGATTGAGGTTGTTCTGTGGATTCATCCTCTCTTAAAATCTCTGTATATATAAATTTATCACAGGCAGCTACAAAGGGGCGGGGAGTTTTTACTTCGCCAAAACCATAAACTATTAATCCTTCTTCTCTAATTCGTGCTGCAAGACTTGTAAAGTCACTGTCACTGGAGACTATACAGAATCCATCAAATTTTTCTGTATAAAGTAAGTCCATAGCATCTATTATCATAGCGCTGTCAGTTGCGTTTTTACCTACAGTATAACCAAACTGTTGTATGGGTATTATAGAATACTCTAAAAGGGATTCTTTCCATCCCTTTAAATGGGGGTTAGTCCAGTCTCCATAAATTCTTTTTACACTTGCTATCCCAAATTTTGCAATTTCTGCCAGAAGTCCGTTTACAATTCTTGCAGGGGTATTATCGGCATCAATAAGAACTGCCAGTTTTGTTTGATTCATTTTATCGTCGTTCATTAATTTTTCCTTTTTATATTCCAGCAATAATGAATTTTTTTATTTCGTTCAAAATCCAAAGGAATAGTTTCTTTACTTATATCTTTAATTTCATAATGACTGAATAATTCGTCATCTAATTTAAATTTTCTAAAATTTGTTGAGAATATGAGTGTACCCTCTTTTCTAAGTATTTTTATACAGCTTTTTATTAAGTTGCTATGGTCTCTCTGAATATCGAGAGTTCTTTCTATTCCCTTAGTATTTGAAAATGTAGGTGGATCCAGAAAAATTAGATCATACCTTGAATTAGCATTGCTTAACCATTTAAAACAATCTTCCTTTATAAACTTATGATTATTTCCTGTAAAACCATTTAATTCCATATTTTCTTTAGACCACTGTGTATAAGTTGTTGAATTATCCACCGAAGTTGTTGTTTTTGCACCCCCGGCAGCAGCATAAACTGTTGCAGTTCCAGTATAGGCAAATAAATTTAAAAAGTCAGTATTGTTTGCCAGTTTTCCTATTAATTCTCTGGTAATTCTATGATCAAGGAATATCCCTGTATCCAGATAATCATAAAAATTAACAAAAAAATTATTTCCATTTTCATTTATTTTATGCTTTTCCCCTTTCATGGCTAATCGTTCGTATTGCCTTGAACCAGATTGACGTCTTCGTGTTTTCATAAAAATCTGTTTTTTATGAAGATTGAGGGTAGATATAAGTCCTTCAAGAATTTCCTGAATATGTCTATTTTTCTTTTCATCTTCAATTTCTGAAGGTGCTGCATATTCCTGGACATTTACCCATTTGTCTTCATAGATATCTATAGCTGCAGAATATTCAGGCATATCAGCATCGTAGATTCGATAACATGTAATACCGTTTTTTGTGGACCATTTTTTTAATTTTTTTAGATTCTTTTTTAATCTATTGGAAAACATCTGTGCCCCAGTGGATAAAGGGGCTTTTGTCTTATTTTTCTTTTGCATCTCTTCTATTATTCTACTGCGATCTTTTTCTGAATAAATACTGTATGTCGTGAAAGTACATTCAATTTTACCATTAAGAATATTGTTAACCTTATCGGGTTTTAGTCCAATTGATCTGGATAACTGCTGATTTCCAGACAATATAGCTGCTTTCCACCCTTTGAAATCTTCTGTAAGCCGTTTTCCTATAGTCTTGTATAATGGAAACAGTTCTTCTATATCTCCCAGCCGTTCTCCATAAGGAGGGTTTGATACTATAAGCCCTGGTTCCGTATTATACCTGTCATATCTTTCAATATCTCTTTTTTCTATATGAACTACATGGGTTAGCCCTGCTGATTCCACATTAAATATTGCTGAAGTTACAGCAGTTTTATTATTATCCCATCCCACTATAGGTGGTATCTTTTCTTTGCCTTTAATTTTTCTTTCTTCTGCCTCAAGAATAAGTTTTTCCCATAATTTACTGTCATATTTAAGCCAGCCTGCAGGGCCTTTTGATTTACTTATAAGGGCGGGTGCAATATCTCCAGCTATGAGTGCTGCTTCAATAGGAAGAGTTCCTGTTCCACAAAACAGATCCAGGAAAGAACCGCCTTTTTCTGCAATTTGTTTCCATCCACTTCTTATTAGAAGAGCTGCAGCAAGATTTTCCTTTAATGTAGCAGGGCCTCCGGATTTTCTATATCCTCGCTTATGAAGACTGTTTCCTGAAAGTTCTATACTTAAAGTTCCAATATTATATTTTAGCAATAAGTGAAGTTTTATGTCAGGGTTATCGGTATTTACAGATGGTCGTTCTCCTGTTTTTTCCCGAAACTGATCTACAATAGCATCCTTTACTCTTTGAATAGCAAAATTGGGATGATTTACTACAGTGCTATTTATAATATCACAGCTTATGGAGAAGGAAGTTTCCAGTTTCATTTCCTCTTCCCAATTTATTTTGCTGACATTTGTGTATATGTTATCAGGTGTTTCTGCTTCAAAGCTTGAAAGTTCCAGAAAAACACGTCCGGATATTCTTGACCATATAAGCATCTTGTAAGCTGTTTCCATGTTGCCAGAAAAAGAAACACCAGCCGGAGCAGTTTTTATATCTGTACCACCCAGTTCCTGTATTTCAATACCAGAGAGTTCTCCCATATTTTTTGGGCAGTTTGCAAAAAATCTATATTTTAAATTATCCACTAAAAAATCCTGATTATATTATAATTGTCTATATAGATTATATACCAGTGCTCATTATTGTTATAGGTATAGCTTTATTTTTCAA
>JAOZPU010000022.1 GCA_029932585.1 Spirochaetia bacterium
CATTTTCTATCTCTTTCCAGTTTATTATCATTTCATGATCTTTTTTATCTTTATCTTCTAAAACTGATTTTAAGCTTCTTCCCATTATTATTAAATTTTGTGCAGCAATTGTAATCATATTTAAAACTTCATCATTGGTCTCTTTTAATTGTGATCGCAGAATTGAAATACTATTTTTATCCCTGTCAGATTTTGATGTTAATGTTTTATATGCAATCCCTTTATTACCTTCATCAGAAAGTTCTTCATCAAAAACAATAAGCTTTCCAGAAACATCCATAACCGAATGAAATGCATCTGACAGATGCTGACTTGAAATAACAGTTGCCCATTTCCCTCGTATTAACAATAAATCCATTAAGGCTTTTATATCCCGTTTAAAAAAATCTAAAAGAAACGCTTTTAAATAATTAGCTGGAGCAACATGAATAAATCCACCTAACATCTTTTTAGTAAACATTAAATTTGCTTTATCTGTATAATTCTTCATTCTGGAAACTGCTGTAGTTCCAAAAACTTCCATCAATAAAGCATCTACTTTCCTGCCCCTTCTCTCTTTTAGTATTTTTTGTAATACCATTTCTGTCTGAGTTCTTATCTTATTTAGATAGTCATCAACAATTCGATCAGAATTTATGATAGGAGTATAATTATACTTAGGATCCTTATCTATATGCTTAACCATTAATACAAAAATTCTTTCTTTCCGGACAACATCAAGACCTTTTAAAATCTTTTTCCATTGTGCCCTGTCTATAATCTCTGTTCCTTTGTAGGTTTTTAAAATATTAAACAATACTTCCCAGTCAGCATCAATATTCTCCGGAAGAACAGCCAGAAAATCCTTAATATCTTCTAAAATATAATTAGCTTTTATTGTTTCAAATTTAGGATTATAAACAAAATCTCTTTCAGGCAGCCCTGAATCGAATTTTTTTAGAACAAAATAATAATCATAACCAACAAGATCAAGAAAAACAATTAACAGATTATACAAAGAATTAATACTATTAACCTTTTCACTGTTAAACCCTGCAAAAAAACCTACAAGTTTATCTTTTAGTTCAGAAGCAAGGATCTTGGCATCGACCTCTCCCGCTCTTTTTCTTATAGCATCTTCGTCGAGGAGTTCCATAATTGCCCGCTGCTCTTCACTCATAAAAGCATCAATTATAATTGATCTAAGTGCTCCGGAAGACTCTGCATTCTCAAGAAGAACCTGAGCAGGACTAATAATTTTATATATTTCATAAAAAAATTTTGCCATTCCGGCCTGAGCTTCTTCACCTTTAGGATTATAGAATTTCAGTCGATGTTTTTTCAGTGTTTTTGCTATTTCACGAAGCAGCCGCTTTTTTTCTTTTTCCGGATCAGACCCCCTAAAAAGAATAGAAAGAATCCTCTTAAAAAGACCTTCAGGAACATCATCCATATCTTTACCTGAAGAGTTATCCATATCAATATCACTCATACGTTAAATCTATGGTAAATTACCCCTCATGTCAATCAACATTAAGTGCAAATAATCTCCCCTGGTAGGCTCCTCTCAACTCCATTTCTTTAGTTAACAAATTATAAAAACTTCCTTTTTTGAAAAATGTTCTGGGAGCACCAAGACGGTGAGAGGGAGTATCACATGTTAAGCGATGGATAATAGTATTTGGAGGTAGTCTCTCTATAGCCTCTATAGCATACTCTAAATGTCTTAATCCGGACGGAACAGTTAGTTCACCCATAAGATATTCAGAAAACATTTCTGTTCCAATTGGAATATGCAGATTGTGTATTTTAACCCCTTCGGGCTTTAATAGAGCCAAATATCTGATACTTTCCATAATTTCATCATAATTTTCGCCAGGTAAGCCAAATATTAAATGCACTGTTGTTTTAATACCGTTGTTTTTTAGAAGATTGTAAGCTCTAATAAAGTCTGCACTACTATGCCCACGATTAATCCGGTTTAATGATCTATTGTTGGAAGTTTGTAACCCTAACTCCACCCAGACATCAATACCTTTCTTCTGATAAGATGATAATAGTTTAATATTAGCTTTGGAAATACAATCAGGTCTGGTAGAAACTATAAGTTCCTTAAAATTTGCCTGAGAAAGACTGTAATCATAAATCTCTTTCAGTTCAGAAACGGGTGCATATGTATTTGAAAAAGCCTGAAAATAGAGAAGCAGATACTCAGGGTTATAGCGTCGTTTTAAAAAATTGATACTATTCTCTATTTGAGCTTTAATCCGCTTTTTCCGACTCTCTAAATCCGCAAAAAGATATTGTGAAGATAATGGAAGTGTGTCCACCTGATCTATTAAAGGAGAGTTCCCGTTATGTGCAAGATCTGCTTCCTGCCCTCTCTGATAAACTGCCATTGAACCTAACTCATCACAATAAGTGCATCCACCTGTTTTATCTGCATTTCTATTGGGGCATGAAAACCCTGCATCAACAGCAACCCTATAGGCTGATGTTCCATATTTTTCTTTTAAATATGAACTATAGCTGTAAAATAAACGATTCGAGTTTTCCATCAGCACATTATCCACAGACATAAAGGCTTCAGCAAGTGCTCAGGGTCACTTCATATTGTCTCAGTGGCCGAAGTAGCTTCGGTAAAAACTCGGGGAACAGTACTGCCGATTGTTTCGGTCACTGAGTGATTTTGCTCCGCAAAATTGTATCGAAGTGTTCGATACAAGCGAGCTTGACAATCTTTTTATAGCATCTTAGTGTGTTGAACATGAAACGAGTTATTTTGACAGTAATCCCAATATTTCTATTTCTTTCATCTTGCAGCCAAAATTCTAATTCTACAGTAATACTTTGGACTGACAAACCGGAAATGGCAGCATATGTTGAAGAATTTAATTCTATTCAGGATAGGTATAGAATAGAAATAGTCTATAAAAAAGAACCTGGGTATACTCTTTTAAAGACAAATAACCAATCAAATAATACTGTAGATCTTATTATATCCGATTATCTAAATTCTCCCGATACATTAGCACTATTCTCGCCATTAGAAGACGTTTACAAAGAAGATGCTATGGATATGTCAATATTTTATTCCGGCTTACTGGATCTGGGATACATAGAAGATGAATTATTTCTTCTTCCTGTATCCTTTAACCTTCCCACAATTATGTTCAAAAAATCTATAGAAAATGAAGATATACCATCTTTTTACATGAATTCCAAAGATATAGAAACTGCTTCAGTAAATTTCAATAAAAAAAGTACTGCAAATTTTGCAATGATGGGATTTTCTCAAAGATGGGAAGATGAGGTTCTATTTATCAATGCAGTTCTAATGAATACTAATTTCAAAATGCTTAATACAGGAGTTTTATCATGGGATAATCAAAAACTTCTGGATTCTATTGAATATATAAAAAAATGGAGTAATGAAACTAATGGAGGACTGGATAAGGAAGAGGAATTTACAACAAAATTTCTTTATGATCCATCTTATAAACTAATTGAAGAAAATAGAATTCTTTTTTATTACTCTGATATTGTCAATTTTTTTAGTATTGCACCTGAGAAAAGGAGAAATCTGGACTTCCGATGGCTTGCTGAAGATAACAAAATTCCTGTTTTTGGGAATATCCTTTTTTCCGGAATCCCAAAAAAAGCAAAGAACAGGAAAGGTGCTATTCAATTTATACATTGGTTTTTTGATCCGGGCACCCAAAAAAACCTTCTAAAGTCTACTCAAATTAAAAGAATGGATACATTTGGCTTCGCAAATGGATTTTCGTCTCTTAAAGAAATAAACAAGAATGAACTTCCAATTATCTACCCCAATATGGTTGGAAATATCCCTCAGGAATCATCTTTAATATTTCCAGATCCCCTTCCCTTGTACTGGGACGAATTAAAAACCAAAGTTATTATACCATGGATGTATATGCAAACAGGAGCAGCTCCTCCAGATGAAACCCTTCAGACAACTATTGCAGAGTGGTTAAAACAAAAATCATAAAAGTACTGAATATATATTTCTTGACAACCAGCTGCTTTCATAATATTCTGATACCATAAGATAAATTTCGGAGGCTATTATGGCAACAGTATTATTAAAGGGCATCGGTAAAGTGTACGATGGTGATGTCAGGGCAGCAAAAGACATTAACATTACAGTAAATGACAGAGAATTTGTAGTTCTGGTAGGCCCATCAGGATGCGGGAAATCCACAACATTAAGAATGATTGCGGGTCTTGAAGATATTACAGAAGGGGAACTTTCCATTGATGGGAAAGTTGTAAATGACGTACCACCAAAAGATAGAGATATTGCTATGGTTTTTCAAAACTATGCTTTATACCCGCATATGACAGTTTATGACAATATGGCATTTGGTTTAAAAATAAGAAAATTCTCTAAAGATGAAATTCAAAAACGTGTTTCTGAAGCAGCAAAAATTCTTGATATAGAGGAACTTCTCCAAAGAAAACCAAAAGCTCTTTCAGGAGGACAACGACAGCGTGTTGCAGTAGGAAGGGCAATAGTAAGACAGCCAAAAGTTTTCCTTTTTGACGAACCACTATCAAATCTTGATGCAAAATTAAGAGTAACTATGAGAGCAGAAATATCAGCTCTTCACAGTAGACTAAATGCAACAATGATCTATGTTACTCATGACCAGGTAGAAGCTATGACCATGGCAGATAAAATTGTAGTCATGAAAGACGGCCTTATTCAGCAAATAGGCTCACCTCTTGAACTGTATAATAAACCAGCTAACAGATTTGTAGCAGGATTTATAGGATCACCTCCAATGAACTTCATGAATGTTGCAGTTAAAGAAGAAGGTGGAAAAATAATAATTGATGAAGGAAACTTTAGCACAGTAGTTGAAGGTTGTGACTATTTAAAAGCATATGTAGGAAAAAATGTAGTATTTGGTATTAGACCTGAAGATCTTAAGTATTCAAAAAAAGAAGTTAAAGAAACTACAATTCCTGCAAAAGTTATAGTTATTGAACCTCTCGGAGCTGAGATACATCTTTATCTAAGTACAGGGAGTCATCAATATATAGCAAGAACAGGACCGGAAATAGACATAAAAGTTGATGATCAGGCCTATTTCATTCCTGACTATTCAAAATCATGTTTCTTTGATATTGAAACGGAACTGGTTCTAAGTTAACCATTAATTATTAGTGTAATAATTAAAAACGGGGTAGTGATATAGTAAATTCTGCCCCGTTTTTATTTTCAAGAATAATACTCCCATTTAACTGCATAACAAGACTGGTAATTAGATTAAACCCCAGAGACTCTGCCTGTTCAACTGAAAAATCTGAAGAAATACCAATTCCATTATCAGCAAAAACAATCTCAACACCATTTTCGGTATCACGGTATGAAATTGTTATTAAACCTGAGGTCTGACCATCATAAGCATACTTTAAAGCATTGGTTGTTAATTCTGTAATTATTATTCCAAGAGGGACTGCTTTATCGAAATCAATTAAAACCTCTGGGAATGTAATATCTACAGCAATTATTAATTCTGAAGAACTTAGTGAATCAATTAAATTAGCCACAAGATCCATTATATAATCATCTAAATGTATATTATTTAAGTCTTTTCCCCTAAATAATTTTGAATGAACCATAGCTATTGAATCTATTCTACTTCTTAAATCATTAAGAGCTCGTAGGGCTTCATCATTTTCTGTTTCACCCACTTGAAGGTTGATAATACTGGAAACCATAGCAAGATTGTTTTTAACCCTATGATATACCTCTTTTATCATCATTTCCCTTTCCGAAATTTTATTTTTTAATTCCTGCTCACGCTGTTTCTGTAGTGAAATATCTTTAATAATTAGAACTATTGTATTATCTTTTGTAGAGTTAAGATATTTTGCAGTTATTAAAAAAGATTCATCACCTCTGCTTAATTCAATAGATTTTGAGGTTTCACCTTTTTTTATTTTTTCTAAAAAGATTATAAAGTCTTCATACCATGTTGAATCAATATTATTAAAAAGATTTGAAGCAATTACATTCTTTTTACTTTTATTCAAAAAATTAAGAGCAGCATTATTTATATATACAATCCTATAATCTATACTTAACTCAATTATACAATCCGATATGCTCTCAAGAATCACCTCACCATGCAAATTAGCAACCATCAATTCTTCGGTTATCGATCTTTTAAATACATCCTCAAGACCTATGACTTGCTCAAATTGTCGTTTATTACCATTTGAAGCTAATTCATTTAAGGTATGAGATATATGTTTTCCTATAGAATTAAAAGGACCTTTCGCAATACAGGCATCTGCTCCCATAGCAATGTAATCAAGCTCAATTTCTGCAGCAACCCCTGACAGTATAATAATTGAAGTATCAGAAAGATCTTTCCGTTCCCTAAGTATAGATACAAGAAGTTCACCTTTAATGTAGGGCATAATAAGGTCTACAAATATATAATCAGGAATATAGTTCTGAACCAAATCCAGAGCTATCAATCCATTTTCTGCTGTTTTTACAGAATATCCATTTTTACTTAAAAATGAGTCCATATACTGTAAAACTACAGGATTATTATCAACAACAAGAACTTTTTGCATTAACTTTTCTCCAAAACTTCTCTTATTTGATTTAGCTCAAACATACATTTTAGTACCACTTCTTCAATATCGGCAAAAGATCCCGCTTTATTTAGCTTACTCATATGCCCAAGTAATACTGTAAAAGCTTCAAGCCCAAGATTCATTGCAGCACCTTTAATATTATGAATATTAACTGAAATAGATTCTTTATCTGATATTTTAACAGCTGCACTTATATCAGAAAGATTTGAGTCTGTAGTATCAATAAAAAGTTCAATTAAAGGAATATAATCTTCTACATCAAACTCAATTTTTGAGGCAAGTACTTCCAATGAATATTCTGCCACCCCTATTTCCCTCCAAATATACTATGAACCGCCTTAAGTGCATCCAGATAAGAATCTGTATCCACCCCAACAAGTAAAGTTATATCAGAACCACCATAATTGATAAAACGAACATTTATATTTTTATTTTTTAAGGCAGTAAAAACATCTGCAGCAACACCAATCTGCTCCGGGAGACCACTTCCTACTACACCGATAAGAGAAATCGAAGGGCGTAGTTCAACTAATTCAGGATTAAGCTGTTCTTTGATATCTGAAATAACTGAATCTGCATTATCAAACTGATTCTCTGGTGCCAGAAAAGATAAACTATCAAAACCTGTAGATTCAAATTCAGGAAAAATATTATTCTTATTAAGCAGTAAAAGGAATTTTTCTCTAAATCCAGGATAACGATTCAGCATTAATTTTTCTAAAAAAATATTTCTATACCCTGTTTTTCCGGATATCCCAATAATGGGAGATTTAGAAGTATCCCTGTCAGTTACGATCATAGTTCCTTCTTCTTCCGGTTTATTAGTATTTCTAATATTTATAGGAATTTTGTAATCTTTTACAGGAGTAATAGCCTCTTCATGAAACACATTTGCCCCAATCGAAGCAAGCTCCCTTATCTCTTTATATGTTAACTCATTAACTACGCAAGGATTATCAATCAAACGAGGATCTGACATTAAAAGACCAGATACATCGGTCCAGTTTTCATAGATATCAGCTCCTACAGCTCTTGCTGCAATAGCGCCTGTTATATCAGAACCACCCCGGGAGAATGTTTTAATTTCACCCCTGGAATTCGAACCATAAAAGCCAGGAATAATAAATTTCCCTGTCCCTTTTATCCTGGCATTTAAAGCCTTATAACTGGATTCCTCAACTCTTCCATCATCTGTTAATTTTATAACTTCAGCTGTATCAATAAACTCTGCTTCAAAAAAATCTGCCAATAACCTTGCAGCAAGATACTCTCCTCTCGATGCGGCATAATCCGGCCCTTTTCCACTTTCTATTCCAGATTCTACTTCGTCAAGTATTTCAGACATATCATCCATACCAAGATTTTTACAAATTTCGGTATACCTTTCCCGTATTATATTGAAGCTTTTGGTTTTGGACCCATTTTCAACTTCATCGTTACATCTGTAAAGAAGGTCTGTTATTTTTTCATCCTTATTATTACGTTTACCAGGAGCTGATACAACAATAATTCTCCGCATAGAATTACTTTCAATTATTTTCTTTACTTTTCGTATCTGAGAAGCCTCTGCAACTGAACTTCCTCCAAATTTACTTACAATCATAATTATATCTCCTTTCCCAATCCACTACCTATAATTTTTACAAGATCTTCACAGCGCTGATGGTAAAAATTATACCCATCATTGTATTTTCTATGCTCTAATCTATCTGGAGTGTGCGATCTAACTATTTTTACCATAGATTCCGAAGCTTCTGATAAAGTAGCAAAAAAACCTGTTGATTTTAATCCAGTACAGGCATTACCCATTAATTCTGTATCAATAACTGAAGGAATTTCAATAATTTTTCCAGTAACATCAGCCTTCATCTGATTCCAGATAGAGCTTCGTCCCTGACCACCGGAAACTCTAAGACTTTCAATAGGGCAATTATTTCTTTCCAGAGTTTCTACAAGGTCTCTTACTCCATAAGCAATTGCTGTTGTCACTGCCCTACCCATTTCTACAGGTCCATGAAATGCTTCCAGGCCTACAAATAATCCTCCCGAAAACTCCCACACCTCACCTTTGTGCAGAGAGGGGTAAAACCCGGGTATATTCTGTTCGTGTTTTATTTGTTTAATTTCATCCATCATTTCTGAATAAGGTTTATTTTTCTGCCCTGAAATTCTCCTGAACCATTCAAATATAGCTCCAGTTGAAGAAAGGATTCCTGCTGCATTATATAAACCATCAATAACATGGGGGAGTGTACGAATTCTCTCATTTTCTACAGAAAACTCAGAACAATAATTTATCCCTTCTGAAGTTCCAGCCCTGTCACATGTTCGACCAGGGACAACAGTTCCTGTTCCTAATATTGCCATGATAAAATCTGATCCACCTGCATAAACAGGGAGTCCCTTAGTTATTCCGGTAGTAATTTCAGCCTCTTTGGTAACCAGACCAATGGCTTCTCCAATATTTACAAGATCAGGAAATTTATCTGAATCCAATTGATAGGTATCAATACCATCTTTTGTCCATATGTAAGGATCAAAATCTGAATTTGCAGTAAACCCCGCCGAGTTGCCAGTAAGAATATATGATATATATTCAGGACAGCCTAAAAAGTATTTGGTCTTATCATAAATTTCCGGCTGATTCTCTTTAATCCATGCAGCTGCAGGAAGAAAAAAAGATTTTTGACCAGGTATTCTTTTTTCCCTTTTATCCAACCATAAATGGCTAAAACCATTAAGTTGTCCGTCATCCCCCAGAGGAACAAGAGTGGGTCCATTCCCACTAACAACAACAGCTTTAATATCCAGTTGTTTTAGAGGTAGTTTATTTGATAGATCCTGAATTAAATTTTTTAACGCTCTATTCCAGATTAAACCATCCCAATCCAAAAAATTGTTTTGACCGGTATCTGCCAGAGGAACTCTTCCAAAAGTATAAAGTTCACCATCCAGGGAGATCACCCCTCCCTTCATTGAAGAAGTTCCTATATCAATAGATAAAACACAAGGCTTTAAGCTATTCATAAATAACTCTAATTTTTCTTTAAAAGTTTTTGGATCATTCTACTGTTATCCAACAACGGGCTTAAAGACCTTTCATGATAGAGCCTGGAAATACTCCTTGCAATTAAATCTGATACTGGAGCACTCACAAACCATTCCTTATCAAGGAGATCTGCATCATGATAAACAGCAGTAGTACCTATTATATATTCAAACAATCCCTCTTCATATGCTTTATCAAAAAAACTTATTGAATTACCTGAAAAGATAGGTAAACTTATTGAACAAATAATTTTTTTTGCACCAAATCCCTTTAATGCTCTCATAGCCATTATAAGAGTTCCACCGGTACCAAGCATATCGTCTGCCATAAAAACAGTCTTACCCCGAACATCCCCTAACAGACGTATATTAGTAATATTAGTCTTTCCTGCATCCTTGGAAACTTTGGAATAATCTCTTTCTTTGTACAACATGGCTAAAGGCTTTTTAAGATTACCTGCAAAAAATTTATTTCTGTCCACTGCCCCAGTATCCGGTGATACAACCACAAGATCCGGGTCATCAAAATCTACCAGTTTTTTTAGTTTAAGAAGAACCTGATAGGATCCATGAAGATTTTCTAATATAAGATCTTTAAAACTATTTTCAATCTCTTTGGAGTGGATATCTATAGTTATAATTCTATTCGCACCCATAAACTCACATATCTGCCCAAAGCGACTGGCAGTTAAAGCTTCTCTTCCCTTTTTTTTATGCTGCCGTGAATATGGATAGGTAGGAAGAACAAGAGTTACACTTGATGCTCCCGCCTGACGAACTGCATCCATTGTTACAAAAAGAAGAAAAATATGATCATTTACCGAAAGAATATGACTCTCTGAATTATCATTAAAACCAATAGGATAATGATTTTCAACATCCTGAATTATGAAAATATTCATCCCCTTAACAGAGGCATTTATTTCAGCCTTAAATTCACCATTTGCAAATCTGGTAAATTTGACAGGAAGTCTAAATTCCGGAGGTTGATACTTTGTAAAATCACTATTCTGATTTAATCGTACAGAATGAAGATCTTCATTCAAATACATCATTCTCCAGACATCTTCAACCTGCATATTATATTTTCTTGAAATATGTATGGCCAATCTACTATATTTTTTTGTGTATTGTTTCTTTAAATGCCTGGTAACTTCTTTTGTAACTTTTTCAGTACCAGGACAGGAGATAACACCAAGTTTAATTGGTCTGGTTGGACTCATAATACCTTCTATTTTAAACAAATTGTATCAATATTACAGTGAACATACCATAATGACTTTTTACAGGTCAATCTATGAGATCAAAAAAAATATGATACAACCCTGCATCAGCCTTGACATCTATAATATTTGAACTTATATTCAATATATAATTTCTTCGAGGGAGGGACAAAATGTCCCAACCGGCGGTTAAAGTCCGCAATCCTGATTCAATCAGGGTGATACGGTGTAATTCCGTTACCGACAGTGAAAGTCTGGATGGGAGAGGAAATGTTCCAAAAATGGAACTGTTTTGAGTGCTCCCTATGCCAGTATTCCCTTAAAAATACTTTAGGAGCTCAAAATGGCTGTAAAATCTTTATATTATTCCTTAATAGTTATGTTTCTTTTAACACTGGGGTTAGTTTCCTGCACAAAAGAAAAATCAGATACAGAAAATACCAATGACATCTACTCTATCGCTGTTTTTGTTCCTGGAGTAATTGCAGGCAGTCCAACATATGAAATGATGGCAGAAGGGGCACAAAGAGCTGTAAATGAAGTAGATGGTAGAGAACTAAAAATTATTGAAGGTGGATACAATCAGGGTGAGTGGCTGGAAAAAATAACTGTTCTGGCTTCATCGAATGAATACGATCTAATTGTTTCAACAAACCCTGCCATGCCTGCTATTTGTAATGAAGTGTCAAAATTATTTCCTAATCAGAAGTTCTTCCTACTTGATGGGTTTTTAGAGGGTAATAAAAGTATCTACACATTTAGATACAATCAGGTAGAACAAAGTTTTCTTAACGGTTATTTTGCAGGGCTTATTACATCCAGTAAAATGGATGGAGCAAACACAGATCTTAAAATTGGTTTAATTGCAGGTCAGGAATATCCGGATATGGTTAAAGCCATTCTGCCAGGATTCACAGCAGGTGCAGAAAATGTAAACAGTTCAATATCAGTAGACTTCAGGATAGTTGGTAACTGGTATGATGCTGAAAAAGCAAGATCTCTTAGTATGAGCATGTTTAACTCTGGTGTTGATATTATTCTTACAATAGCAGGTGGAGCAAACCAGGGAGTTATTACTGCTGCCAGAGAGATGGGGAAATATGTACTAATGTACGATGTAAGCGCATACGATGATGCTCCTGGAATAATTATAGGATCAACAGAAATAAAACAGGAAAGAGCTGCATATGAAAAAATTAAGCTGGCTATAGCTGGTAAAATGAATTTTGGAACTGCAGAAATTGCCACTGTAAAAGACGGATGGATAAGTTTTGATAACAAACATCCACTCTATTTGAAAAATATCTCTGCAGATATTAACTCCAGAATGGAAGAAATTATTTCAGAACTTGTGTCTGGAAAGATCTCTCTAAAAATGCCGGTCTATTAGTTTAGATATAATGAATAAACACCTGCTTACTATGCACAATATTACAAAAACCTTTCCCGGAAATGGAGTAAAGGCAGTTGATTGTGCAGAATTACAAGTTGGGACAGGAGAGATACACTCTATTATTGGAGAAAATGGGGCAGGAAAATCAACATTAATGCATATACTTGCAGGAGAAATAATTCCGGATACCGGAAATATTATTATTTCAAATAGAAATATTGAATTATCAACTCCATCAATTGCCCTGAAAAATGGAATAGCAATGCTCCACCAGCATCTTAAACTAATTCCGGAACTTACAGTTTTAGAAAACATTATTCTGGGGGTAGAACCTTCAACAAAAGCAGGTACTCTAAATTCCAAAGACGCTTTAAATAAAATTAATAAACTTTGTAAAGAATTTGATATTTTTGTCGATCCAAAAAAATTAGTCAAAAATTTAACATCCGATAAAAAACAGATAACAGCACTTTTATCCATTCTATATCACAATATAAAAATAATAATACTGGATGAACCAACAACATTTTTTAATGAAATAAAAGCTGACACAGTACACAAAGTAATAAAGAAATTACAAAATATGGGTAAGTCAATTATTATTATTACCCACAAGTTAAAAGAAGCTATTGAAATTTCAGACAGTATAACTGTTATGAAATCAGGTAGAACTATTGCAAATTTAAATAGTTCTGAAACTGATATCAATCATTTATCCAGTCTTATATTGGATGGAAACTCAAAAATTAAAAGCAATAAGCCGGATATTCAAAAAGGCTCTGTACTACTGGAATTTAAAAATATTACATATTCACAAGGAGCTGTTAATTATCTTGATATTAATTTTCATATAAAAAAATATGAAACATTGGTAGTAACTGGAATAAGAGAAAATGGCCTTGAAATTCTGGAACAGATTCTTGCTGGAAATATTCAAAAAACAACAGGAGATATTATATATAAAAATACAACTACTGGTAATAAAATTTTTAGCTTAAGAAAAATTGGGGCTGGATATATTCCATCAGATAGAATAAAAAAAGGAACAAGCATTAAATCTTCCATTACAGACAATATTATTTTACTTAAATATAAGTTTTTCTCTAAATGGGGAATTATGGATTCTAAAAAAATTAATGGATTCGTTTCTAAATTGATAGATGAATTTGGTATAATTGGTTCAGGTAATCAATTAATATCAACTCTTTCAGGAGGTAATATTCAACGAGTTATGATTGCCAGAGAGATAGATGCAAATCCGGAATTGTTCATTTTTGCAGAACCATCCAAAGGTTTGGATATTTTATCAAAACAGATGATCTATAATAAAATAAATCATCTTAAAAAAAAGGGTTCAGGGATTTTAATAATAAGTTCAGATATAGATGAAGCCATTAAAATTGCAGACCGAGTATTGATATTACATAATGGTAAAGAAGCAGCTACTTTAATTAATAAAAATTTAAATAGAGTAGAAATTGGTAAAATAATGCTTGGATTGAATAAATAAATGGATCATAAAATAAATGACAGCACATTAAAAGCAACTTTACTGGCAATGGGATCTGCTTTAATTATAACAATTATATTACTCATATTTTCCAGTAATAATCCCTTACAATCTATTGTATTTTTTTTCACAGGACCTTTTAGCAATACCTATAATTTTGGAAACATGCTTAATAAGGCAGGACTTTTAATTTTTGCAGGTTTAGGTATGAGTATTGCATTTAGATCAGGTATGTTTAATCTTGGGGGAGAGGGACAAGTTTATGCAGGAGCAACTGCTGCTGTTCTGGTATCTATTAATGTAAATTTCCCCAATAGATATATTGGAATTATTTCAGCTGTAATTATTGGTATAATAAGCGGTGCACTTATTGCAGGATTTTCAGGATGGCTAAAAAAACAATGGAACACCGATGAATTAATATCATCGTTTCTTTTATCGGGTATAATTATTCATTTTACTGATTATCTTATTTCCGGTCCTTTTAAAGACAACAGCAGTTTTTTAAATTCGACAGTAAAAATTCCAACTATTTTATTTATAAAACAATTTCTGGATACATCTCATTTTAATATAAGCTTTTTTATTGCAGTAATATTTACTTTTCTTGCATTTATATTTCTATTTAAGACCTCTATGGGTTATGAAATAAGATTATCAGGTCTTAATAGAAAATTTGCAGAATATGGAGGGCTCCCAATAAACCGGCATCTTATTATTCCAATGCTTATAAGCGGAGGAATGTACGGAGCCATGGGTAGTTTTGCTTCCATGGGTAGTTACCATATGGGGATTAAAGGATTTACCCAGGGATTTGGATGGAATGGAATTGCAGTAGCGCTAATAGCAGGAAATAATCCTGCATTTGTTATTCCAGCTGCACTTATTTTTGCGTACCTGGATGCTGGGACCCAGGTAGCTATGATTCATTCAGACCTGTCTTTCGAATTTGGCAATTTAATTAAAGCAGTTATATTTTTCCTTATTACTGCAAAAAAATTAAACTTAAAAAAAGAGTATTTATATGATTAGTTCAGTTCTTTTTATGAGTACACCTATACTACTTGCAGCAATAGGAGGATTATTAACAGAGCTCGCAGGTGTTCTTAATATTGCCCTTGAAGGGCTTATGCTTATAGGAGCATTTTCTGCAATACTAATTACTAAATTTACCGGCAGTATGTTTTTAGGAACTTTAGGAGCATCTTTAGCAGGTATGAGCCTTGCATATATTTTTGGATTTATAACACTTAGATTTAAAGCAAATATTTTTATTACAGGTCTTGCTGCAAATCTATTTGCTGTTGGAATTACAAATTATCTAAGTTCAATTATTTTTGGAACAAAAGGGGTTATTAGTCTTCTAAATTATTCACAACTTTTGCATATTGCCGGAAATAATATATTTACATATATAGGTCTGTTTATTACTGGACTATCCCTATGGATAATCTATAAGACTGTATTTGGTCTTAGAATAAGAGCTTCCGGATTTGATATTTCAATTCTAAAAATAAAAGGCATCGATTCCTATAACATCCAAATGAAAGCCATACTTATTTCAGGAGCTCTTAGTGGTCTGGGAGGTGCTGTACTTGCATTAAACATAGGAGCCTATGTGCCCAACATGATTGCAGGAAGAGGATGGATAGCCCTGGTTGTAATATATCTGGGAAGAAAACATCCTGTGGGCATACTAATTGCATCAATATTCTTTGCAGCAACAGAATATATCTCCAACATAGCTCAGGGTTTTTTCCAGATTCCTTCAGATATTCTACTGGGATTCCCATATTTAATAACATTTATTGCAATGGTAATCTATTCTATTTTAAATACAAGATTAAATAATGGTCGCTAAGGAGTAATAACATGAATCAAATTCTTTCAATAGCAGGTAGCCTGGGGTTATTTTTATTTGGCATGAAAATTATGAGTGATGGAATTCAAAAAACTGCCGGAGAAAAATTAAAAGCAATTCTAAATATGATGACAAAAAATAGAATTGCAGCAGTATTTACCGGATTTTTCATTACGGCTCTTATACAATCCTCTTCTGCTACAACAGTTATGATTGTTAGTTTTGTAAATGCAGGTCTTTTAAATTTAGGTCAGGCAATTGGTGTTATTATGGGTGCCAATATTGGTACAACTGTGACAGGATGGATAGTTGCTATTCTGGGATTCAAGTTTAAAATTACAGCTATGGCCTTACCTGCCATAGGTATTGGACTACCTTTCTTTTTTTCAAAAAACCTAAAAAGAAAAGAAATAGGTGAAATATTAATTGGGTTCGGATTATTATTTCTGGGATTAGGTTTTCTTAAAGATTCTGTTCCGGATATAAAAAGCCATCCAGAAATATTAGAATTTATTAAGCATCTAACAGGCTATGGATTTGGATCTATAATCCTCTTTGTTGTTATTGGTGGTGTTATTACTGTAATAGTGCAGAGTTCATCTGCTGCTATGGCAATTACACTTACAATGGCTTATTCAGGCTGGATAGATTACCCTACAGCTGCAGCCATAGTTTTGGGAGAAAATGTAGGAACAACTATTACAGCATATCTTGCATCTTTTGGCACAAGTATTAACGCACGCAGGGCTTCCAGAGCACATACTCTCTTTAATATATTTGGTGTAATATGGATGCTTATTCTTTTTAAACCTTTTTTATCATTTGTAGATTTTATTGTCCCCGGGGATATATTCTCTGGAACCAATATGGCAATTATCCCCGCCCATCTGGCTATGTTTCATACACTGTTTAATTTGACTAATACTCTTATTGGAATATTTATTATTCCGCAAATTGTATTTTTAGTTCGCAAACTTGTTCCGGAAAATGGAATTGGGGATATAGAAGAATATACTTTTAAATACATTTCCACACCTATACAGGACACTCCCGAATTTTTTATCATTCCTGTAAAAGCAGAGCTTTTCAAATTAACGGAAATTGTTGAAAAAATGTTTACACGTTTCTGGCTTGTATTTAATAATTCTGACAAAAAATTAGGATCCGAAGTAAAAGATCTTAAAACAATGGAAGATTATACAGATAAAATGCAGGAAGAAATAACCAAATATATTATAGATGCAGCAAATGACAGCCCCCAAAGTGGTAATGCAGAGAGAATTACGGCACTTATAAGAATAGTTAATGAACTGGAAAGCATAGGAGATTCATGTTACAGCCTGATTTTACTTGCCGAAAGAAGATATCAAAAGAAAATTCCTTTAAACAGAGCAGGATTTGATGATCTTAAACCCTATTCTGAAATTGTTCAAAAATTTATAGGTTTTATTAAAATACACTTGAATAGATATCTAAATGACAAAGAATTAAAAGCCGCCATGGATCTGGAAACAGAAATTGATAATCAGCGCATAATATTAAGAAAAAAATCTCAGTATCGCCTTCAGGATGGAGAAAATGTAAAAGGAGAATTACTGTATATAGATATCGTCAGACATATGGAGCATATTGGGGACTATGCAATGAATATTGCAGAAGCGTTAAGACACTTAAGGTGAACTATTCACTAAAAGGTTTCACATCCATATCCAATAGTTTATTTAGTGATTTCTGAACATTTTTCTCCTGAAGCGAAATATCTTCTTTCAAGGTTGACAGAGCTTTTTCCAGCTTATCCAGTCTTAAATTCCCTGCAGTTCCTGTACTTGTCCTGGTTTTTATTCCTTCAAGGGGGCTCATTATTTCTACCTGCTCCAAATTAGTGCCAACATCTCTATAAGCATCGCGAAAGCTTTTACCTGAAAGAACCATTTTTATGGCTTCGTCAGTTGCAAATATTTCAGAAGTAAAAGCCTTTTCAAGATTTTCTACATTTACTACCAGTTCAGATATTGTCAACTGCATAATTCTTACACATTGAAGTGCAAGTTTAACACCCTTTATAAAAGGTTCTTTTACTTCCTGAAAATCTCTGTTATAGCCAGTAGGAAGTGATCTGATAATATTTTTAATTTGTATTCCATAGGCAGAAACGGAAGCAGATTTTGCACGTAACAATTCAAGTCCATCAGGATTTTTTTTCTGAGGCATTATACTGGAACCAGAGCATAACTCAGCAGGAAGACTAAAGTATCCAAACTCAGGAAGAGAAAATAAAATTAGATCCTGAGCCATTTTACTCAAAGTAAGTACAACCTGATCCAGTGAATCTATAATTAGAGACTCAAACTTGCCTCTGGAATTGTTTACATAAAGTACATTATTCTGAACTTTTTCAAATCCCATTAAAGATGCTGTAAGTTCCCTATCCAGAGCTATGGGAACACCATAACTTGCTGCTGAACCAAGAGGACTTTGATTTATAATACCAAGAACAGATTGTGTAATAATTAGAGAATCTGCAATTTCCTCAGCAAAAGCAGCTGCCCACAAACCAACAGAAGATGGCATGGCTATCTGCATATGGGTTCTTCCCGGCATAGGTGTTAGTTCATGCTTTTTTGCAAATTCTGTTAACACTTTAGAAAGAGATAAAGCCTCATTTATAAAGGTATACAGAAAATCTCTTGAATAGATTCTTAAACAGGTAAGAACCTGATCATTTCTGCTTCTACCTGTATGAATTTTTTTACCTGCATCACCAATATGAGAAACAAGATAATTTTCGATAGCAGTATGGCAATCTTCATCAGAAATAGTTATTGGAAAATTATCTTCACTGGATAATTGCACAATTTCTCTAAGACCTTTTTGAATATTTTTAAATTCATCATAGGTTAAAATTCCAATAGTATTCAGCATTTGGCCGTGAGCACTACTTGCAAGGCAGTCAGAAATAACTAAATTTTGATCCAGTTCAAAATCTCTTCCGACTGTAAATTCTTCCATCAACTTATTTAAAGAATAACCCTTCTGCCATAGTTTTCCCACAAAATACTCCCTTGATAATAAAAAATACAGACTAACAGGCTATCTACCTTATTTCAAGTATTGCAGGGAAAAGCGGAGGACTGTCAGGAGAGACATCTCTTAAAAAATATTTTAGCCTAACAATAAAAGTATTTATAAAAGCACAATTGATAGTCTCTTCTCCAGTAAACTGAAAAAGAATAACCCATGAATCGTCTTTATACAAAAAAGAATTATTCTCCAGAGTCTGCCCTTTTAGTTTATCACAAACTATATTTTCCCATTCCTCTGTAATCATTACACTCTTTCTGGTAAATGAAACTACTACCTCTTCGTCTAAATATCTGTAATAGCCAATCCAGACCTCAATAGCATTTGGATAAATTAAAGGAAACCCCATAGCTGCTACAGGGCCTTTTACAAGAATGGCAGGCCCAATGGACTGCGCCGCAACCAGGCTTTCATTATTATTTGTAGAAACAATAAAGAAAAAAACTATAATTACTCTTATTACTATTCTCTTCATTTTACCTGTACCTTATTTATTCTACAGTCACACTCTTTGCTAAATTCCTTGGCTGATCCACATCACGATCAAGTTCCAGGGCCATATAGAACGCAAACAACTGTAAAGGTATAACCATTAAGTAGGGATACATCAATGAATGAGCCTTTGGAATCCATATAACATCATCCACAATGCTCTCTATCTCTTTATCTCCCTTTACAGCCACAGCTATAACCTTACCCTTTCTGGCTTTAACTTCCTTAATATTATTTATAACTTTATCCCTAAGATCATCATCCGGAACAAGAAAAAGACTAGGTGTATTTTCATTAATAAGTGCAATAGGACCATGTTTGATCTCTGCAGAACTATACCCTTCGGCATGAATATATGAAATTTCTTTTAGTTTCAAAGCCCCTTCAAGAGCTACAGAATAGTTTAATCCCCTGCCAAGGAAAAGAAAATTTTCATATTTTGAATATTTTACTGCAATTTTTTTAAGTTCACTGGTATCGGCAAGTATTTCTTTAATTTTTTCCGGAACACTTTCAATACCTGAAACAAGACTAAGACCAGCTTCATAAGAAAGATGTCTCATTCTGGCAAGTATTAGTGTTAAAATATAAAAAACAGTTATTTGTGATGTAAATGCCTTAGTTGATGCCACCGCAATTTCAGGACCCGAATGGATATACACACCACCATCAGATTCACGAGGAATAGTAGATCCAACAACATTACAAATACCCAAAACCCTGCCACCCTTCCTTTGAAGCTCCCGCATAGCATAGAGTGTATCTGCGGTTTCTCCGGACTGTGAAACAACAAAATAGAGGGTATCCGGTTGAACAACAGGGTTTTTATATCTTACTTCAGAAGAAAGTTCAGTTGAAGCTGGAATTCTGGCTATACTTTCCAGTAAGTATGCACCAACCATACCTGCATAATAAGATGTTCCTGCAGCAACAATTTGTATACGTTTTATATTTATAAGCTCTGCAGGTGTCATATTTAATCCACCAAGATGACCTGTGGCTCCATCTGCATCAATTCGACCTATTAGTGCACGAAGAATAGATTCAGGCTGCTCATTGATCTCTTTTTCCATAAAAAACTCATACCCATCTTTCTCTATCTGATCAAGATCCCAGCCAATATTTTCAATTTTTTTCTGTAATTCCTTCTCATGGAAATCAAATGTTTTATAGCTACCTGCTGTAATAACAACAATCTCTTTATCTTCAAGATAGATAACCTGCTTTGTATGAGCTAAAATTGCTGTAACATCCGAAGCCAGAAACATTTCATTTTCACCAATACCTAAAACCAGAGGAGATCCATTTCGAACTCCTACAATTTTATCCGGAATATCTCTATGCATTACAGCCAGGCCATAGGTACCCTTAAGAAGAAAAACTGTTTCCCGTACAGCAGCTTCCAGATTACCTTTATACAGAGTTGCAATAAGATGAGAAATAACTTCAGAATCTGTATCCGATTTGAAGGTATGCCCCTCTTCTATTAACCTTTTTTTTATAACTTGATAGTTTTCTATTATTCCATTATGAACAAGCACAATTTTTTCACTATCATCATAATGAGGATGGGCGTTCGCATCGGTAACCTCTCCATGGGTAGCCCATCTGGTATGCCCGATACCTGTATGTCCTTCCATATTTGAAGGGACAATTTCCCTTAAATTTTTTATTTTCCCTTTGCACTTAACAGTTTTAAAATCACTATTATTGCTAATACAAATACCTGCAGAGTCGTAACCTCTGTACTCCAGTCTTTTTAATCCTTCAAGTAAAACATCTGCTGCCTTTTTGGGACCACAGTAACCAACAATTCCACACATCTATTGTTTTCCTTTAAATTGTAAATATATCTCGACAACATATTATCTCTTTTTTTATTTTTTTTCAATAAATTGAAAGCAAAATCCACTTTTTCACAATACTAGTAAATATGAAACAAATTATAAAACAAAAAAATCGTGATTGTATAAAACAATGTAAGAACAGGCCTACGTGCCTGTCCACTAAATCAATAAAACAGAAAATATCAAAACAAAAAAATATCAGGAGAAATATAATGAAGATTTTTCAAAAAATATCAGTAATTACATTATTAACAGTCATAAGCAGCTGTGCCCCTTTGGAAGATTACAGACAATTTACAGATAGAGATATACGACCTCCTATGTTTATAAGCATGGGCTCAACAAACCCTAATACCCTGGAGTTACAATTTTCTGAAAAACTCCTTGATAAACCTGAATATTTAGTTTTTGATCCTGCTATGGAAATTACAGATTTTTCTGTAGATATGGAAAAAATACAAATATCATTTGCAGAAGATCTTGAACCAGGAGGTTTGTATAAAATTGAAATTACTGTTTGTGATTTATCCGGAAACAGCCTGACTCTTATAGCTGATTTTTATGGCTATAATTCAAACTTACCAGACTTAATAATTAACGAATTTACAAGCCAGGGATCAAGTACAAATCCTGATAAAGTAGAACTACGGGTACTCTCAGACGGGAATACAGCAGGTATATGCATATATGAAGGAATTGACACAGAATGGAAACAACGAAAAATACTACCCTCTATCGATGTACACGAGGATGATTACATTATAGTTCATTTTAAACCTGCAGGGACTGCAGAAGAAATTGACGAAACTACGTCCAAAGATACTTCCGGGGGCCTTAACGTCCACCCTGAAGCATGGGACCTATGGGTTGAGGGAGGTTCCGGTCTCTCAGGAAACAACGGAACAATTACTATGTTTACAAATCCCAGAGGCAGTTTAATAGATGGAATACTCTACAGTAACAGAACCTCAGGCTCAGACGAAAATTACAGAGGTTTTGGTAGTACTGCAACAATGAATAAAGCGGATAGGCTCTTCGAATTAGGGGGATGGCTGGCAGAAGGAGATCTTATTGCCCCGGAGGATGCACTTGACCCCGAAGACTCTACAGCAACAAGATCCATGTGTAGAGAATCTGTTTATACAGATATTAACTCCTCCCTGGACTGGCACATAGTACCAACCAGTACAGCCAGTTTCGGAGAAATTAATTCTGATTTAATTTATATACCCTAGACAGTGCGAGAACCCCCACACTTCGAGAAGTGCTGCAGTGAGCTTGCGTCGCACTGAGCCTGCCGAAGTGTCGAACTACTCATTGCAGCACAGAGGTATCTTCACATGATATCTGTAAACATACCTTCTATAACCTGTTTAGAAACAGCACCTACCTGCTGTTTAACAAGTTCGCCTTTGTCAAAAAGCATGAGTGTGGGAATACTTATAACATTATATTCAGAAGCTAATTCACCAGCTTCATCAACATTTACCTTAGCTACTTTTAGTTTACCTTTATACTCTTCTGAGATCTCTGCAAGTACAGGACCTATCATTTTGCATGGAACACACCATTCTGCCCAAAAATCTATTATTACAGGGATATCAGACTTTAATACTTCAGATTCAAAATTTTCCCGTGTAACAGTTACTTCAATGCCCATTTTACTACCTCTCCTTCAACTTCGATTCCTTCAGATCCATAAGCCTGAAATCATCAAGTACAGTATGCACATATTCCACTGTTTCTTCCAGAGGCTTTATCTCATCTTTTACAAGAATACCTTCTTCATTAAAAGTGGGAAGTTCATCAAATATATCATGAAGAAGAAAAGAAACATCCAGAATACATCTCTGGGTTTCTCTCTCCAGGGAGGAATATTCTCGTGGAAGCCGGTTTAGCATTGTTCTTAACTTTATTAATCCTGGAGGAAATCCATCGGGGCCTGTAATAGTTATTTCAAACAACCGGTTTTCCATGCTTACCCTTGGACCGGAATATCGGGAGGGATAAATTCTACGTAATATTTTTTCCATAAAAGGCCAGTAATTGACCTCAAAAAATTTTAAGGCACCATACAGCTTATTAATTTCAAATGCATCTGAATCATCCAGTCCAATTCCCTGATATTTTCTAATTTTATCCCGGTTTGCTTCAAATACTCTATCTGCAATACTTCTCTTTTTATCAATATTAGGATCTTTTGCATTTTTAAGCCTTTTATCCCGTTTCAACTCAAGTTGATGCTGTTTTTCTTTTTCAATTTTCAGCAGGTTAGAAACAACCAATATTTCGGTATAAATAAAGTTACCCATATCCACTCTGGCCCGGAGGGCACCTATATAACGATCTTCAAAGGAATCCTTAATAATTTTGGGTTTCATATACTCGACAATTAGATCGTTATATTTTTTTCTTATGCCATTAACTGCAGCTTCTACTTCTATAT
>JAOZPU010000146.1 GCA_029932585.1 Spirochaetia bacterium
TAGAAGCAGTTTTTGCTAAAAAACCCATAATGGTTTATGAATACCCTGTTTATAAAACTGATATTAAACCACAGGGATACGATGTAATCACCCTGGGTTCCACAGCATCTATAAGCAAACAAACAGGCTTTCTTAAACTACCTGACAACATAATTGAAACTGTCTGTAGTAAGGTCATAGAAACTCTGTTATCTCCCAAAACTGCAAAAAAGCTAGATAAAAATTTTAAAATAGCGAAAACAAATAATTCCAGAGAGACCCTGAAAGAGCTAATGAAAATTAGTATGGAGCATGTGTGAAAAAGATTTTATATAATCAAACTGATTATTATTGCACATTAACCTCAAATTTAGACTTCATAGAAAATAAAACTAAGCACGGTTTAGAATTAGCATATTCAAATAATAATCAGGTAAACGATATGCGAATAGATCTAAAAAGCGAAAATTGGAAAATATTATGGCCTAACAGGGAGGGGGAAATATTTAGTTCCTCCAAGGTTATAAAAGCTATTAACAAATATCAGGTTTCTAGTGGCCTTTCTCTATCCTATCCTGCAACCGCTTCATGCAGAACTTTAATTTTTATGGAAGAAAACGGGAGAGGATTTGCATTTCTGGCGCCCCCTGATAGAGAGGGAAGAGTCACAGAGCTTTGTATTAATGCAGAAGATTACAAAAACGTTTCCCTGAACATTAAATGTAAAAATACCAACTGGTATACACTCTCCTTTATAACTTTCAAAGAACTGGAAGATAAAATTCAAGATCTGCAAAGCTCAGTTCCCTGGAAAGGGCTAGGTATTGTAGAAACGAATTCCAACTGGCAAATACAAGTTGGCCTTATTGGTCCGGACGGAAAAACAGAAGTGCCCAAAAACAAGGGATTTGATGTTCTCGTCGATATTTCAGATTTGATGTTAAAAAAGTTAGGAGAGAATAATATTCTCCATATTTTTGGATATTCTATTGGCCACGATATGGGGTATCCGGACTACACTCCCTCTAATCAATTGGGAGGAGCCTCTCACCTCGAAAAAGCAATAGAGAGGATTCACTTTAACAAGCAAAAAGCTGTTTTCTATATGAATGGAAGAATAGCAGATCGAGAAAACATAGAAAAGGGTGGATTACATAGCTCAATTCTTACAGATAAAAATAATTTACCGATTATGGAAACCTACCACACCAGAGATTTCTATGTCATGAACCCTTCTTCAGAAGAGTGGCAGGATAGACTTCTAGCTGAAGCTATAAAACTTAAAAAACTTGGTGCTGACGGAGTTCAACTGGATCAGCTGGGTGGAAGAGCATCTCCTGTTCCCGCCGGAGAAACCTGGGGGAAAGGATACATCAATCTTATAAACAATCTCCATAAAGAGAGACTTACTGTATGGATTCAGGGTTTATCTGACATCTATCCCGCAGACTGGTTTGAACTGACCTATAGAGATATCAATATTTTGGAAGATGGAACCATAAGGGGTGGAACACCATTGGGAAAGCCGGATAAAAGAGTTTTTCAAATTTCTGTACCTGGTCAGATTCTTCTTATCCCCCTTTCAAAAACAGAGACAAAAATTAAGACAAAATCAAAAAACAATAAAACTATTATTGATCTTAATTTAGGGGATGAGAAATTATTTCTTTACAATCCCTTGTACATGACACAGCTGGAAAAGCTTATACATAAGGCTGTTATAAAATAGTAAATGATGCAGAAGCCGCGTTGCGGTATGCATTATAAAATAAATAGGAGGCTTTTCTATGAGAAAAGTTCTAATTACTTTAGTTATGTTGTCATTATTGACAACAGGTTTTATGTTTGCAGGTGGTCAGGAAGAGGCAGCAACAGACGGCCCAACTTCCCTTGTTGTGTCTTCACGCCTCTGGTCTCCAGCAGCGGAACAAAATTTTCTTTACGATGAAGTTTTTCCGGAGTTTGAAAAAGAAAACAATGTTATTGTGAAGTTCGAGATTCTTGACGATACAGTGCTTCTTAAAAGAGCTAAACTTCAGGCAGAAACAGGAAGAGTAACAACAGATGTGGTTATTGTTCATAATGGTGTAATGGACCAGTGGATCAGCAACAACTATGTTGAAGAACTTCCAGTAGCAGATTGGCCAGGCCGAACATTTTCAGCAGCATTTATGGACAGTATTGCCTCTAGCGGAAAAACATATTTTGCTCCTGTAGGTGGTGATGTATATTTACTTCTGGCAAACAACAAAGCTATGAAATATTTACCAGCAGGTGTAGATGTACAGGATATTACATGGGAACAGTACATTGATTGGGCAGTTGCTATTGCAGAAGGTGAAGGTGAAGGTAAATGTGCTGTAACCGGTGTGCCAATGAAATCTCTCGTATACATGTATGGTGGAATGTTTCTTTCATATGGTGGAGAATTCCCTGTAATCAATTCTCCTGGTGCTCTTGAAGGATGGAAATTACTTACCAAAATGCACAATGCTTATTCTCCAACAGTTATGACATATGACAATGTTACAGCACCTATGAAAAGTGGTGAAACATGGTTAACCGTAGCTCATATGGCAAGAACTGGTGAAGCATACAGATCTAATCCATCTAACTACGTTATTGCAAAAGCTCCAAAGGGACCAAAAGGTATTGGTTCAATTGCAGGTGTAAGCGGATTTGGTGTACCTGTAGGTGCTGAACACAGAGACCTTGCTCTTAAATTTATCGAATTCATGACCCGACCTGAAATTGCAGTTAAGGTTGCCAGAGGAACAGGTGGATTCCTTCCTCCAATTGATGAAGCAATCGCTGTACTTGGCGATTCTCCTGTAGATGAAGTTATTAAGAAAGGTGTTATGGTTCTTCAGACCGGTGTTGTTTCAGGTGTTCCCGGAAGTGCTTATACTTCATGGGGTGCTGTAAAACAGGTTTATGATGATGTTTTTGCAGATATGATTATTGGAACAGGCGTATATGATAAAGCTATACTGGATGCCGCTCAGGCAAAACTGGAAGCTTTAAAAAAATAATTAATTATGCGGCCGGATCTTCCGGCCGCATTTTTGAGTGGGTATATGATGACTATTACGAAAGATCAATTATCACTTAGCAAAGAAACCAGAAAAAAAATGGTACCTTATCTGCTTATTGCACCGGTAGTTATTTACTATTCTATGTTTTGGCTTTTCCCTGTATTAAATGCAATTATTGAAAGTTTCAAGGATGTTGACGGTATCTGGACCTTTGGAAATTATATCCATATTTTTAAAGATCCTGTGTTTTATGAAGCACTTTCCAATACTGCTTTTATTGTAATATTCTCTGTTACAATTGAATTCATTCTGGCTTTTGGCCTTGCACTATTAATTAATAAAAAGTTTAGAGGTTCTTCCATGTTTCTCTTTTTGGCTATGATTCCAATGTCCCTGCCTGCTGTTGCAGTTGGAGCAATGTGGTCCTCGGGACTGGCCACAAGAGGATGGTTGAACAGTTTTCTAATGAACTTTGGATTTATTGATGATGCAAGTAAAATCCTTTTCCTTGCAGGTGGTAAAATGTCCACAATGTTACTTATTATAATTATTGATGCCTGGACAGTTATACCATTTGTTATGATCATTCTTCTTGCAGGACTACAGGGAGTAGGGGAGGATGTAAGAGAGGCAGGAGCAATTTTCGGAGGGACAAAGTTTCAAATTCTTCGAAAAATTACAATCCCAATGTTAAAACCTACAATTACAACTGCCATGATTCTTCGCATTATATCTGCCATCCAAATTTGGCTGATAATTGTACTGCTTTACGGATTTAACAGATTACCAGTACTTCTGGAGCAGGTAGTTCTTAACTATGATCAACTTGGAGCAGAATATTTCGAACGAATTGGCCTTGCTTTGTCTGTTGTCGTTGCCATTATTGTATCTGCAGCTGCTATTTTTTACTTAAAAGTTTCTGGCTCATTTGAAAAAGAGGAGAAACAGGATGAATAATGTTGTAAAAAGGCAGCTTAGGCGATCTGCAAAAAGAACATCACTGTATATTGTATTGGTGGGAATTGCATTTATAATTATTTTCCCGGTATTTTTTCTATTCTCTTTTTCATTTATGTCAGATTATGAAACATATTCTGAATGGCCTAAACCTCTGGTACCCTCTTTTAAAGCTAATTTTATGATTGATAAAAATACAGAAGGCTATCACCTGTTTATATTTAATAAATCTGAAGATGGATTTATGCCCTTTGGGCCTCTTGTATTTGCAAATAATGAAAAAGATATTGATAGTCTTAGGAAATTTATTAAGCTGCAGTCAAATTGTAAAATATCTAGTCAGAAAATTGTAGAATATCTCAAGGTTGTGGATAATAATTCCAGGGTTGAATTCTCCATAAAGAAAGATCTCCTTGCTAATTACATACTGTTTTTTAAGGTTGTAAACGGTGCACCAAAAGCTGTTTTGAACAGCCTTATGGTTGCAGGGGCTACAATACTCATTTCTCTTAGCATAGGAGGATTAGGAGGCTATGCTTTTGCCCGGTACTTCTTTAAAGGTAAAAATATTCTCAAACTGAGTGTACTTTTTGTCAGAATGTTTCCTGCAGTTTCACTTGCTATTCCTATGGTAATAATTTTGGCGAAGATGGGTTTATATGATCAGCCATTAGGACTTTCACTTGTTTATTCAGTTGGACAAATTTCCATGAGTATATGGATAACAGCCAGTGTTTTTATGTCTATACCAGTCTCACTGGAAGAAGCCGCCATGATTTTCGGAACAAGCAAGGTGGGTGCTTTCTGGCATGTCACACTGCCCCTTGCCCTTCCTGGCCTGGCCGCCTGTGCTATGTATTCATTTATTGGATCATGGAATGAGGTAATTGCAGCTGTTGTACTAACCCAGTTTAACCCAACTTTTCCTGTTGTTGTTTATAAGGCACTGGTAGGATCCCAGGGTCAGATAAATTTAATAACAGCAGGAAGCGTTGCCCAGGCTCTGCCTGCAATTATTTTTACATTGATAATAAGAAAATATATCATCCAGATGTGGGGTGGGGTAAAAGTTTGAAAATAAAATTAAGATAGCATCCTTAAGGAGTTATATATGGCAACACTGGAATTAATTGATATTGCGAAACGCTTCACAAAGAAGGTTTGGGGTGTGAAAAAAATGGATCTGGAGGTAGAAGAAAAAGAATTTATCGTTCTACTGGGTCCATCAGGATGTGGAAAAACCACAACAATGAGAATGATTGCCGGCCTTGAAGAGGTAACAAGAGGAACCATTCTTCTGGACGGAAAAGATATAACAGATATTCCTCCCAGAGACAGAGGAATAAGTATGGTTTTTCAAAATTATGCAATCTGGCCTCATATGTCTGTCTATGAAAATATTGCTTTTTCGCTGAAGTTGAAAAAAATGCCTGGTGCTGAAATTAAGCAGCGTGTTCAGGAAACCGCAGATATGGTTAAAATCGGTGAACTTTTAAAAAGGCTTCCCGGTCAGCTTTCAGGAGGACAGCAGCAGCGTGTTGCACTGGCAAGGGCTCTTGCTGTAAGACCAAGGCTGTTCCTTATGGATGAACCACTGTCAAACCTGGATGCAAAACTTAGAGTTATAATGCGTACCGAATTAAAAGCAATTCATCAGCAAACAGAAGCTACTTCTATTTTTGTTACCCATGATCAGTCAGAAGCAATGAGCATGGCTGACAGAATTGTAATTATGAAAGATGGTGAAATCGTACAAATTGGATCACCGGATGATGTATATTTTAGAAGTTCAAATATGTTTGTTGCAGGTTTTATAGGTACACCACCTTCCAATTTTTTTACTGTTAAATGTGAATTTAAAAAAGAGAAAATATCCCTTAAACATTCCCACTTTACACTGGAAATTGATTCCATAGGAATTGAAGAATTGAAAAAATACAGCGGTAAAGAGATTGTTCTTGGCGTAAGGCCCGAAGATCTTCTTGTAGTTGCAGATGATAAAGCCGTATTTACAGAGGAAGTTCTTGTCGTGGAGCCCCAGGGATCACATCAGGTAGTTGCTCTAAATTTAAGTGAAACTATAGTAAAAATGATAGTCTCTGCTGAAACTAAAGTAAACCCAGGGGATAAAATAGGACTTGGATTTAATATAAAAAGAATCCATTTTTTCGACAAAGAAACAGAAAACAGAATTCCCCTCATAAGCGAGGCTTAAAGTTTAATATGCCAATTAACCTGCCTATTAAACTAAGGAGAATATCCGACACACCTCTGTTGCTGCCAATAAAGGAAAACCTCTGGGAAGCTGCTGCCGTCTTTAACTGCGCTGCAATTTATGACAACAAGAAAGTTCATATGATCTATCGGGCTACTGATATTGCTTCCAGCGGAAAAGATGGTCCTTTTATCAGCAGGCTGGGATATGCCAACAGTGACGATGGGATCCATTTTGACAGGATGAATACACCACTGCTTACAAATGTTGGAGAACAGGAACTTAGGGGGTTGGAAGACCCCCGGATTGTAAAAATAGAAAATATATTCTATATGATGTATACAGGATACAGAGGAAAAGAGGCAGGGGACTACAGAATATGCCTTGCATCCTCACCGGATCTTAAAACATGGAAACGCCATGGTATTGTACTAGATGAATCCAATAAAGATGGATCCTTGTTTCCAGCCAGAATCAATGGCAGATTCTGTATGTTTCACAGGAGAGACCCTGATATCTGGATTGCTTATTCAGATGATCTGGGAATTTGGACAAATCATACAAAAGTAATGGGACCAGTTTCATCTTCTGAATGGGAAGCAAAAAAGATAGGTATTGCCGGTCCTCCAATTAAAACAAAAGAAGGTTGGCTCCTGATCTATCATGGTGTAAGTCATGATCACGTATATAGTCTGGGTATAGCACTTCTTGATCTTACTGATCCTTCAAAAGTACTATTCAGACAGGTGGAACCAATACTTGAACCTGAATTATCCTGGGAAAAAGAAGGACATGTTCCAAACGTTGTTTTTTCCTGTGGTCAGGTTGAGACAGATGATAAAATAATAGTCTATTACTG
>JAOZPU010000147.1:0-3599 GCA_029932585.1 Spirochaetia bacterium
TTTTAATTGGAGCAGAATCGACCCTTCCAATTAATCTGTACCAACAGGTTAGGGATGGATCTACTCCTGTAATTAATGCCATATCCTTCTTATTGATAATATCAGTTTCTACAGTTGCTGTTATTAATTTGTATACTGGTAAGAAAGAAGAGGAATAGATATATTTTGTAAGGAACGTAGGGGCGGACTGCCCCTACAGCTTTAATACTTTACCATCCGTCTTTCTAAATAAGAAGCCAGAGTCGAAAGACTAATCGTAAGAACAAAATACATAACAGTTATAGTAATCCAAATCTCAAACACAAGATAAGTGGAGGCCATAAGCTCCATTCCCTGAAATGTAAGTTCCTGTATAGAAATAATTGAAACAATAGAGGAATCTTTAATTGTAGAAATTGCCTGACCTGTTAAACTTGGCAAAACTTTACGAAACACCTGTGGAAGAATAACAAAACGATACTTATCCCGAGAAGACATCCCAAGTGCATCAGAGGCTTCAAACTGCCCCTTTTCTATAGATTCAAGCCCTCCCCGGATAATCTCTGCTACATAAGCTCCCTCATAAACGGCCAGTGTAAAAAGAGCAGATATAAATTCAGAGAACCGCTCTGGTTTTGAAAACAAAAAAGAAAGAATGCTTTTCCCTGTTTCCGATAAGTTTCTGGCCCATTCATCTATTCCCAGAAAAGCAGTAATATTATTACCAATAAAAAAGTAAAAAATAAAAATCAAAACCAAAGGAGGTGTATTTCTGGCAATTTCAATATAAGTTCTTCCAATCAATTTTGAAAATAAATTTCTTCTTGTTCTAAGAATTCCCATCAGGGTTCCAATAATTACTGCAGCAAGAGAAGACCAGAAACTTAGCTTAATAGTTGTAAAGAAACCAAGCATCAGAAGATTAGGCGTTACTTTACCGGTCGTATCCATTTTAAAAAAGAACTGAGGGATTGCCCCCCAGTTCCAGTTATAACTAAAGCCGTTTTTTATACGTATAAATCCAAGAAAACCTGCCAGAATCAGAATTATTAGTATAATTCCATCCAACAGATAGTTATGTTTTTTCATCTACTGAACTAGACTCTGCCAGTCCTGAGTACCAAACCAGTAATGTTTTCTTTCTTTTAACCAGCCTTCCGCATCTACTACAGTTATCCAGTTATTAAAGAAATTCATAAGGTCATAATCACCTTTCTGCAAAGCAAATCCAATAGGTTCCTTTGTAAAATTTTCTTCTAAAGGAAGAAATAATTTATCTGAATACTGAATTGCCTGATATGCCGGCATTGGAGCAGAGGCTATAACAGCATGAGCCCGACCAGTTAGAAGTTCCTGTATAGCCTGGGATTCGTCATCAAAAAGACGTTTTTCTGCCAATGGCATATATTTTTCTGCTGCAGCTGCTGCGGTAGTTCCAATTCTTGCTGCAACTATAACATCTTTACGGTTAAAGGCTTCTAAAGTATTAAAACCAGCAGCCATCTCTGTAGATGCAACAATTGACATACCTGAATAATCATAAGGTATTGAAAAGTTAACCTTTAAATTTCTATCTGGTCGTATACCCATTCCTCCAATAATTACATCAAATTTACCTGTTAAAAGTGCAGGAATTATTCCAGACCACTTAGTTGGAATAAACTCAACATCTACACCCATATCTTCTGCAAGACGTCGTGCTACATCAACTTCAAACCCTATTAACACACCATTTTTATCATTCATTGCCCAGGGGACAAATGTAGATAAACCAACTTTAAGAACACCCCGTCTGGATATTGTATCCAAAAGACTCGCCTTTTTTTCTAATACAGGAGATCTCCCTCCCATTCGTCCGCAACCTGCTAATCCAAGCACAATTGCTATTACTAATAAAATAGTAATTATTTTTCTCATATACTTCTCCTTCCTCGTATTTAAGCTTTTTGCGCTTTGTAACATTACAAATTTATATAGCAGCTCTTCTCTAATAAAAGTCTACTACCTGGCGCAAAATAGCCAAGCAATCGTAAAAAATGACTACATCGCAAAAGCCTAATATTATTACAAAACTTTACTCAAAAATGCTTTGCTTCTATCTTCAATAGGATCGAGGAAAAAATCCTCAACCTTTCTATCTTCTACTATTTCACCATTGTCCATAAAAAGTATTCTGCTCCCGGCTTCTCGGGCAAATCCCATTTCATGAGTTACAACAACCATAGTCATTCCGTCTTTTGCAAGGTTCTTCATTACATCCAGTACTTCACTTATCATTTCCGGATCGAGAGCACTTGTTGCCTCATCAAAAAGCATTACTTTAGGGTTCATAGCAAGAGCTCTTGCAATTGCCACACGCTGCTGTTGTCCACCTGAAAGCTGACCTGGATAACTGTCAATTTTATCTGTAATTCCAACCTTTTCCAAAAGGTCTACTGTAATTTTATCACATTCAGATACACTTTTTTTTCTAACCCTTCTTACTGCCAGACTAATATTTTTTCCTACAGTCATATGAGGAAAAAGATTAAAAGACTGAAAGACCATACCAACTTCTTTTCTAATTTCCAGACGATTTTTATGGTGATGATCCAGAGGAATTTTATCTATCACAATAGTACCAGAATCAAAATCTTCCAAACCATTAAGACATCTAAGAAATGTCGATTTTCCAGCTCCTGAAGGTCCAATTACTACAACAACCTCCCCCTGAAAAATATCTACAGTAACATTTTTAACTGCATCTATTTTTAAACTTTTATCTGGGCTAAAAAAATATTTATTTAAATTATTTACACTAATTATAGGCTCAATGAGCATAGGAATTCCTTTTTTCAAGATAATGGACAAATGTTGATATAGAAACAGTCATTAGTAGATATATTAAAGCTACAGTAAACCATATTTCAAAGGTAAGAAAGGTTTCTGAAATAATTGCCTGTCCTGCCATGGTAAGATCAAATATAGCAATAGTACTTACAAGTGCAGAATCCTTTATTAAGGATACAGCCTGACCAGTAAGAGGGGGTAGAACCTGCTTAAAAGTTTGGGGAAGAATAATGTACCTGTATGTATCAATCGAACTCATTCCCAGACTATAGGCAGATTCCCACTGTCCCTTTGGAATTGCATTAATTCCCCCCCGGATAATTTCCGAGGCATAAGCTCCTTCGAATAAACTAAGAGCAAGAATAGCAGAAACAAAGGGGCTTATATTAAAAACAGGTGATATTACAAAATATATTACAAAAAGCTGAATTAAGAGTGGAGTATTCCTTATTAATTCCAAATAGATTCTGGATACTACTCTTGCTGCAAAAGATGATGATAACCTTAACAGAGCTGTAATCATACCAATAATAAAGGCTAAAACAAGGCTTATTGCAGAAATTCGTACTGTAACACCAAGACCTTTTAAAAGTCGCCCTGCTTCTAAAGAACCATCTGCTGAGTAAGTAAAAATATACCCAGGAACCCTATACCATTGCCAGTTATAGTTCATATTTGAAGAACTGACAGTAAGTATAAAAACAATAACACTAAGAAATAATATATATTTAATACTGTCAATAAAAACAGCTTTCCTTACAAATATCATAATGATTATTCTGCACTATATT
>JAOZPU010000147.1:3699-7001 GCA_029932585.1 Spirochaetia bacterium
GTCAATAAAAACAGCTTTCCTTACAAATATCATAATGATTATTCTGCACTATATTAAAACAAATTTCTACTGGTTTTTAATTTGAATTTGCATTCCAAAAATTTTGTAAAAAAACGTTGGGGATATCAATGAAAATTCCGCAACGTGATTGTATGTAACCATCTTACAAATGATTTATTTATGATATTTCCAAAATTTTATCATTATTTATTTGACCTATGGCATAGGATAAGTTAGTATTCTCCTTTCAGCAATTATTTTAATATTTCTGGCTCTAAAACAGAGTTTCAGGTTGATTTATCGGAGGAATGGTGGATACAAAACAAATTAAAGAGATGGACCGCTCACATGTAATTTACAGTTGGGCAGCCCAGAAAAATGTAAATCCAATTATTATGGATCATGCAGAGGGAATATATCAGTGGGATACTGATGGAAAGAAGTATATTGATTTTTGTTCAGGTTTATTGAACATCAATATTGGACACAGCAATAAACATGTACTGGACACAATGAAGTCCCAGATGGATAAGTTGTGTTATGTAGGAACTATGTTTGGCTCAGAACCAAAGGCAAAACTTGGCAAAATGATTGCCGAAGTTACCCCTGGAGATCTGGATTACACCTTTTTTACAAATGGTGGAGCAGAAGCAATTGAAAATGCCATAAAGGCAGTAAGATTATTTACAGGAAGGCACAAAATTTACTCCAGATGGAGAAGTTATCACGGTGCCACTGCTGGTGCAATTACCCTTACAGGTGACCCCAGAAGATGGGCTGCAGAACCCGGTATTCCCGGTGTAGTTAAATTTTTTGGACCTTATCCTTACAGAGATCCATTTGGTGGAAAAACTGAAGAAGAAACTAACAGACTGGCTCTTGAAGTTCTAAAAACACAGGTTATGCTTGATGGCCCTCACACAATCGCTGCTATTTTTATGGAACCAATTGTTGGAACCAATGGAATTATTCTTCCAAACAAGGAATATATGCAGGGAGTACGTCAGCTTTGTGATGAAAACGGTATTCTAATGGTAATCGATGAAACTATGTCCGGATGGGGACGTTCCGGGAAATGGTTTGCAATTGAGCATTTTGATGTAGTACCTGATATTATTACAACAGCTAAAGGTCTTACCTCCGGTTATGTTCAGCTTGGAGCGATGATCTGGAATAAAAAACTTTGGGACTACTTCTCTGATCATCCATTTGTTGGTGGATTAACCTATGGTGGACATGCTCTTGCATGTGCAACAGGAATTGCAAATATTGAAGTTTATAAGCAGGATAACCTTATAGAGAACTCTGCTGTTGTTGGTGAACACATGAAGAAAAGACTTCTCGAACTTAAAGACAAACATCCATCTGTTGGAGATGTAAGATCTATAGGTCTTTGGGCAGCCCTTGAATTAACTTCAGATAAAAAGACAAAGGCTCCACTGGCTGGATTTAATAATTCTATTCAGAATGTAGCACCGGACTTTACAAAGAGACTTGCAGAACTGGGTCTTACTCTGTTTGCAAAATGGGATTTTGTATTTATTGCTCCTCCACTGCTTATAACAAAAGAGCAGGTTGATACAGCAGTTGATATGATTGATGAAGCACTAAAAGTTGTAGACGCAAAAATAAAATAAAAAAGAGCTCGAAAGATATAAAAAGGAGAAATAGTATGGCAGATAATTTAAAAGAAATGCTCACAAAAGCCAGAGCAGCACAAAAAATTGTAGAATTCTGGCCCCAGGAAAAAGTAGATGAGATGGTTGCAGCAGCAGCATGGGAAGTTTTTAAACTTGAAAATGCAGAAGCATGTGCAAGAATGGCAACTGATGAAACAAAAATGGGTATTTACGAACATAAACTTATTAAACATCAGAAAAAAACAATTGGAACTTTAAGAGATCTTGATGGTATTAAAACTGTTGGAATTGTTGAAGAAGATAAAGAAAAAGGTTTAATTAAAATAGCAAAACCTGTTGGAGTTATTGGTGCACTCACACCTGTTACAAATCCAACTTCCACTCCTCCCGGAAATGGACTTCCAATTCTTAAAACAAGAAATGCAGTAATTTTCGCCCCACATCCAACATCAAAAGGCTGTACAAACCTCGCAGTTGAATACATGAGAAAAGGACTTGAAAAAGTTGGTGCTCCTGTAGATCTTCTTCAGTGTATTAAAGAACCTTCTGTTGAACTTACCCAGGAACTTATGAAAGAAGTTGATTTAATTGTTGCTACTGGTGGAGCTGGTATGGTTAAAGCTGCTTATTCTGCAGGAAAACCAGCATATGGTGTTGGAGCAGGAAATGCAATTATGGTTGTTGATGAAACTGCAGACCTTAAAGATGCAGCTCATAAGATTTTTCTTGGAAAAACTTTTGACAATGCAACTTCATGCTCTTCAGAAAACTCAGCTGTTATTCAGGCAAGTATTTTTGATGTAATGATGGACAACCTTAAAGAAGAGGGCGGATACCTTTGTAATGCAGATGAAAAAGCAAAACTGAAAGCTACAATGTGGCCTGATGGTACACATTTAAACAGAGAAATTGTTGCACAACCAATTATGAAAATTGCTAAAATGGCTGGAATCGATGCACCTGAAGAAACTAAGTTCCTTATGGTTCTTGGTGAAAAAATTGGTCCTGAAGATATGTTTGGATGCGAAAAACTATCTCCTGTACTTACTATCTGGAAGTTTAATGAGTTTGCTGATGCTATTGATTATGTTGAAAAGCTTACAGCTTTCTGTGGTTTTGGTCACTCCTGTGGTATCCACACAACAAGTGATGCAAACATGATTGAACTTGCAACAAAGGTAAAAGTAAGCCGAATTATGGTCCGGCAGCCACAGAGTTACGGTAACAGTGGGAACTATGATAACGGCATGCCTTTCTCAATGACCCTTGGATGTGGTACCTGGGGAGGAAACATTGTTTCTGAAAATATTGGATGGAAACACTTCCTTAACTTAACATGGGTTTCTCAGCCTATCGAACCCGTTCTTCCAAATGAAGAAAAATTATTTGGTAAACATTGGGAAAAATTCGGTAAGTAAATTATTACAACAATAAATAATATGCATGTAGAGACGCAATTAATCGCGTCTCTACATCTCTAATATCAACAACATTAATTACAATATTCCAATTTCTCAATCTGTAAAGGAAAATAATAGTGACAATTAGCAAAACTAATTTTGGATCTTTAAACAACAAAGAAGTATATCTCTTTACCTTGAAAAACGGCCATGGAACAGAAATAAAAATTACAAACTACGGCGGCATTATAACTTCAATTAA
>JAOZPU010000023.1:0-12587 GCA_029932585.1 Spirochaetia bacterium
TATAAGGGAAGATTTATGGCATATGAAGTAACTGCAACCAGGAAGCGTCCGGCAACATTTTCTGAACTTGAAGGTCAGGATTTTGTAGTCTCTACCATTAATAATGCTTTAAATACCGAACGAATAGCTCATGCATATCTGTTTTCCGGTCCCAGGGGGGTTGGAAAAACTTCAGCAGCCAGAATTCTTGCAAAATCTCTTAACTGTGAAAAAGGGCAATCTGATACTCCCTGTGGAGTTTGCTCAAATTGTATAAGTATATCAAAAGGCAACTCTCTTGATGTTATTGAGATTGATGGTGCAAGTAATACTTCGGTTAATGATATAAGAACTATAAAAGAAGAGGTTCTTTTTGCGCCTAACAGCAGCAAATATAAGGTATATATAATAGATGAAGTTCATATGCTTAGTAATAGTGCTTTCAATGCACTGTTAAAAACCATTGAAGAGCCTCCGCCATATATTGTATTTATATTTGCAACTACAGAAATTCAGAAAGTACCAGCTACAATTAGATCCAGATGTCAGCAATTTAATTTTCGTCTGATTAGTGTAGAAAAAATAAAAGAGATACTTATTAAAACTTCTGAAGAACTTGAATTGGATGCTGAGGAAGATGCTCTTTTCTGGATAGCTAAAGAGGCCACAGGATCTCTTAGAGATGCATATACCTTATTTGATCAAGTGGTTTCTTTTTCTGGTGACAAAATTACCATGGAAAAGATAAGGGATAAACTTGGAATTGCTGGAATAGATAGTGTAAATAGAATTGCAGAAGAGATGGCTGGAGGCAATACTCAAAAAGTGTTGGAGCTGACAGATGAGGCTCTAATGGGTGGTGTTTCGATTGATCAGCTTATTATAGACTTTACAGGGTATTTTAGGAGTATACTTTTTTTAAAGCACAACATAGTAAAAGAAGCTTTACTGGGATCCAATCCCTCTGCCTTTTCCAATAAAGTTGTATCTACCTATTCAATTTCTCAGGTTGAACAGGCAATTGAGTTACTTTTTAAGCTTTATAAAGATATTAGATTTTCTCTTAATCAGAGATTTGAGCTTGAACTTGTTTTTAGCAGATTATCAACTTTAAGTACTTATATTTCTCCAAATGAAATTCTAAAAAAAATCGAGAGTATAAAAACTGACTTGAAAAGTGGAGCATTCTCTGTACAACAAAATACAGTTGAATCAGAAATAGAGAAAAAGCCATCTGAAGATTTATCAGCCGATACTATTTCAAGTATAATTCAGTCATTAAGAAAAAATAAACTTGCACTGTCTTCAACTCTGGAAAAGGCAATATCCTGGAAGCTTGTAGGGGAAACCCTTAAATTAACTTTCGATTCTACTTATTCAGGAAATGCTGTAAAGGGAGATATCCTTCCTGTAAAAGAGAAAGTTTCAGAGATTTTAAATATGAATATTAATATTGAAGTTTCTGTAGTTAGTCCTTCAGGAGAAAGTTCAAATGAAGTTGATGAAAGTATAGAACTTGTAAAACGAGTTTTTCGTGGTGAAGTCGTAAATGGAGATAAATAATGGACCCAATGGAAATTTTTAAAAACCTGCAAAACCTTCAATCTCAGATGGGTGGAGTTCAGGATAAAATGAAGGATGTTTCAGTTATTGGTACTTCCGGTGGAGATATGGTAAGTATCGAGATAAATGGAGCCATGGAAGTTACTGGAGTAAAGATATCACCTGAAATAGTTAATCCTGATGATGTTACAATGCTTGAAGATCTTATACTTGCTGCATTGACAGATGCTGGAACAAAAATAAAAGTTAAGCTTGCTTCGGAAATGTCTTCACTTACAGGTAATCTTGGCTTCCCTGGATGACAATAATTGATCAGCTCATTCATGGTTTTTCACGTCTTCCCGGGGTTGGGAAAAAAAGTGCAGGAAGAATAGTTTATTTTTTATTAAAAGCCGATACTGAATATTTAAATACCCTTGCTGATTTAATTAAAAGACTTAAACCCAGTATTAGAACTTGTATGGTCTGTGGGACATATACCGAATCGGAACTTTGTAATATTTGTTCTGATTCAGGGAGAGACAGTGAGCATATTTGTGTTGTCGAAGAATCGAAGGATGTTCAGACTATAGAGTCCACAGGTGTTTTTAATGGGAAGTATCATGTTCTTGGAGGTGTTATTTCACCTATTGATGGAGTTGGACCAGAGGACCTCTCTATAAGAAAACTACTTGCCAGACTTACACCTAATTCGAATGATGTTGAAGTAAAAGAGATAATAATTGCGACTAATCCTACTATTGAGGGGGATACTACTGCATTGTATCTTGTAAATCTTCTAAAAAATAGTGATATTGTTGTTTCAAGATTAGCTTTGGGTCTTCCTGTTGGTGGAGATCTTGAGTATGCAGATAAACTAACACTCTCAAGATCTCTTAACGGACGAACTAAGTTGTCTAAGGATGGCTGAGATCGTTCCTGCTCGCCCTAGTCTTATTATTCCAGTTTACCAATTAACATTGAGCATTTACCAGAAGGTATTGGAAGAGTTTTCTTCTTATCTTCATCCAGTATATTAATTGTAAAATAGTAAAGTTTTTCAGATTCAAGACGGATTTCCCAGCCTCTGGAGCTATTGTTACTCAAAATGGTAATCATATTCCTTTTTAGTGAGAGATCTTCTATTCCCATAATTTCAAGAGTTGGCATTATCCAGTCAACAGTCTTTCTTGGTAAACTTATATATAAACCCAGAACATTTTCTATCATAAGGGTAATAGAAGCCAGAGCTGTATACGTAAGGAACATTGTTCTTGGAAATGAATCATTGGCCTGCCAAACTGCCGGACCCTCTTTATGAGGAAGATATGCCTCATAAATATTACCTTTTTCTTCACCTTCCGGATGAAGGGTATCAAGCATGTAATAGAGGTGCCGTATAGAACATTCTCTGGCCAATTCGTATCGGGCATACTTTTCAAGGCCTTTTACTACCATAAATGTAAAAGGAGAATAAACAGAACCTCTAAAACCCATACCATCTTCATGAAATTCAGGATGGTCAAGGGATAGTGTAGGAAATGGATTTTCACTACCAAAAGTTTTAGGGTTTTTTAAATGACTAATCAAACCTATTGCCCTATCTTCATTTGGAAGTTCTGCAAGAAGAGCCCAGAATGCTGCAATTGTTTTAGCATTTAACTGGTTTTCATCTTTATCAAGATCGAAATAGAAGTTTTCAGCTTCATTCCACATTAAGGTAGTAATTCTGGTTTTTAGAGTAAAATATAATCGCTTGTATCTAAAGCTTATTTCTTTGTTATTTAGAATATCACCAATGGCAGACATGTATAGCACATTAATGGCTTGCTGTATATTAAAATCAAGGGGATAGTAAGTTCCTTCTCTTGGAGAATTACCCATCATGGTTGCTTCAAGGGGAACTGCATACAGGCCATTTTCTGCTATAAAATTTTCTTCCAGCCAGCTGTAGTAATCTTCAAGAATGGGCATAATTTCTTTTAATCGTTTTTTATTACCCATTTTATGAAAGATATTATATTCAGCAAGAGCAAATAATGGAGGGTTCAAACCTTCCGGATTATCACTTGTAAAAACAGGTTTCCCATCTTCAAGAGAATAATTTGCTCTTATGGCACCTGATTCTTCCTGTTTACTGTAAAAATTATCCAAACTGGTTTGTGCTGGATAGATATTATTACTGTATACAAGAAAAAATGTTGAGAGACATGCCTCAAATTGATTTATTACTTTGTTTTCCGGATAGTTTAGATATTTATCTGTAAATCCGTTTTCTTTTGTTCCTGACTGCCAGGAGTCAGCCATCCATACCCAGGATTTTTCATATATATCTACAAAATCCTGATCATAAAAATGAACAGAGGGGAAACCCTTTTTAACCACTATATCTTCCTTGCTTCAGTGTACCAGTATATTCTATGTAACTAAAATCATCATCTAATTTATGAGGACACACGTAAGTCATTACTTTAGATTTGAGTTTTTAATATACTACAGATATAGTCTGGAGTCAATTTTATTTTTTCTATTTGTCTTTGTCAATAGGTTGTAGGGGGGACTTCCCCCTACAAATATAAATATTATTTTATCATATCTTTTACGTTTGCCAATACTTCACCCATATTTGTAAGATCCACAGGGAGAATAACCTTACTATTGCTCTCTGCTATACCATTAAGCTGCTCAATGTAACTTTCTGATATTCTTAGCACAGCAGCTTCTTCTCCTCCTACATCTTCCAGAGCTTCGGCAATTTTTCGTATACTGGATGCAGTTGCCTTTGCTACAGAGCGTATTTCCTGTGCCCGACCCTCTGCTACATTGATCATTCTCTCCTTTTCACCTTCACTGATATTTATTACTTCTTCCATAAATGCCTGTGATCGGTTAATTTTAGACTCCATCTCTCCAAGACTTCTTGCAATGTCCGCTCTTCTTTCCCGTTCAGCTTTCATTTGTACTTCCATTGCTTCGAGTATTGCCTGGGGAACCTGAATATTTTGGATCTCGTAACGTGACACTTTAACGCCCCATGGGTCTGAGGCAATATCTACACTCTGTACTACAGATCCATTTATCTGATCTCTTTCCTCGAATGTTTTATCAAGTTCCAGTTTTCCTATTACAGATCTCATAGTCGTTTGAGCCAGCTGGATAGTGGCATACTGGTAGTCGGAGATACCGTAGCTGGATTTTACCGGATCAACAACCTGTATATATAAAACACCATCTACTCTTACTTTAACATTATCCTGGGTATAGCAGTCCTGAGCAGGAACATCTATTGCTACTTCCTTAAGGTTGTATTTATAACGAACTTTTTCAAGAAATGGTACTAAAACATGCAGTCCTGCATTTAGGGTTCTTGAATATTTGCCAAGGCGTTCTACAACAAGGGCGGTCCTTGCAGGGACAACTCTAATGCTTCTTAATAATGAAACGACAATTATTAAACCAAAAATTGCAGCTAAAAAATATAGGGGTAAGAATGGGCTCATGCAGCACCTCCTTTATTACCTGAAGAGAGAGCAGGTAACACTGTATCGACAAGACCTTTTAATTTTGCAATTTCTGATGGAAGAACAGATGTTTCTGCTCCTTTTAATATCTCTCCAAATTGCTGAACATACTGTTCTGCAAGTCTTACAGACATTGCTGTACGACCCTTTGGAAGCTGAAGAGCTGATGCTATATCTTTGAGGCCTTCTGCTGTTGCTTCTGACACTATTTCAATAGCTGCAGATTTCCCTTCGGAAGTATTTATCATTCTTTGACGTTCTCCCTTACTAATATTAATAGCTTCCTGTCTCTGCCCTTTGGAAACATTTATACGAGACTCTTTTTCACCCTCGCTGGCAAGTATTTCAGCTCTTTTTTCACGCTCGGCTCTCATCTGCTGTTCCATAGCGTTTTCAATTGTTGGTGTCGGGTATATATCTTTTATTTCATATCTGGTTACTTTTATTCCCCAGGGGTCAGAGGCTTCATCCACTGCTTTAACTACATTGTCATTAACCTCATCTCTTTCAGAAAAAGCCCGGTCCAGTTCAAGTTTTCCAATTTCTGACCTCATGGTAGTTTTTGCAAGCTGTGCTGTAGCAAATCTGTAGTTTTCAATACCGTAGCTTGCTTTTACGGGGTCAATGACCTTTATATACAAAATACCATCTACAGTTACCTGTACGTTGTCATTTGTTATACAAACCTGAGGGTCTACATCTATAACTTCTTCTTTCAAAGTGTGTTTATAGGCTACTTTCTGAACAAATGGAATAACCAGGTGTAATCCTGCAACCAGTGTTTTACTGTATTTACCGAACTGTTCAATTACAAAACTTTGCTGTTCCGGTACTATCTTTATTAATTTAAAGAAAATAACTATTACAACAAATGCAAGCAGGTAAATTGAAAAAATACTACCCATCTTTTTCTCCTTTTTTTTCTTCTTTATCAAAATATTTTTTATTGTCTTCAAGAATTGTCCCTGAGACAACGAATGTAAGGTTTTCTTCTTTTACTATATCTACCATTACCCCTGGTTCAAAGCTTTCTGTATAGCTTATAGCTTTCCAGCTGGTTCCCTGGAATCTGACACGTCCTGGTTTTTCTGGAGTAATAGCTTCTATTACTTTTACTGTATGGCCTAAATCAGAATTAATTTCTTTGTTGAGTAGGGTTCCTCTAAAAATTTTAGCAAATTTTTTCCTAAAAAAGCCAAAAGAAAAAACTGAAGAAAGGATCCATATAAGACCCTGAAGTGCAAAATTAGATGACAGCCCTGGAACTAAAATAGAAAGGAATCCTGTAATAATTGCCCCTGAACCAAAAAAGAAAATTACAAATCCAGGGATAAACATTTCTGCTGCTATTAGCAGCAGTCCCAGAAGAGACCAGAGAAAGGGAGGACTTAAAAACATGTAGTAACCTCATAATATTTTTGAAACTATAGTTACAAGTTTAATAAGCATTGTGCAAAAATGAAAGTAAAAAAAAGAAAAAATATTAAAATAAGCTTAATTCTGATAAATTTGAAGTAAAAATCACTTTTCACCTATATTTACAGTTATGGGAGGAAGAAAAATAGAAAACCTTTCTTTTCTCTCAATATCTGTCTATAATAAAGGAGATGAAAAAAATGATACCACTAAAGAAATCAGATCACAGGTACACTTACAAGGAGTACTGCTCCTGGCCGGATGATGAACGATGGGAATTGATTGATGGTGTGGCTTACAATATGAGTCCGGCACCAACAAGTAATCACCAGAGGTTAAGTTTTGAATTAGCGCGACAAATAGGCAATTTTTTAGAGAGTAGGCAATGTAAAGCATTTTCAGCACCATTTGACGTATTTCTTCCTGTATTTCCTATAAAAAGCGAAAATGAAATAGATACGGTAGTTCAACCCGACATATCAGTAATTTGTGATAAATCTAAAATAATTGAAAAGGGATGCCTTGGTGCTCCAGATCTTATAATAGAAATATTATCGCCTTCGACTTCCAAGAGAGACCTTAATGAGAAATTCGGGCTCTATGAAAGATCCGGAGTCAAAGAATACTGGGTTGTGGATCCTGGAAATAAGTATATACGGGTTTTCCACCTGCAAACAGAAGGAAAAAATTCTGGAAAATATGATGAAGGGGAATTGGTTCCTCCTGCAGAATGGGGAGAAGAAAATACAATTGCTGAATCTGTAGTGTTGGAAGGTTTTAAGGTGGATATAAAGAAGCTTTTTTAAATAATCATATATCCATAATTTCTTATAGTTTTAATACTTCCACAGCATTTATTATCGTACTGCTTAATTGTTTTAATTTTTTTCCTGATATTTGAAATATGCATATCTACAACTCTTGAGTCCTCTTTAGGTTCCCCCCAAAGAGCAAATAGAAGCGCTTCCCGTGGTACAGGTTCCTGTTTGTTATCCAGTAGTTTTTTGAGAATTATATACTCTTCAATGCTTATGTCTGTCGAAAAATTACCTAAGGTGATAGTTTTTTGAGATAGTGTAAGCTTCTCCCACTGTGTAATTGTGCTTGCAGTATAGATTGTCTTTAATATACGTGCCTCAAGTTCATCATTATTCCAGGGATTTTTAAGGAAATCTATACACCCTGCATTAAAGGAAGGTGCAAGATCTTTCTGTTCTCCAAATACAATGAATTTAGTTGTAAATTTTTTTTCCTTAAGAAAGACTTCGAGTTGTTCTATATCGACTAGAAACAGGCTTACTGTAGATTTAGAACAGACAGCTTTACTGTAATTAAAAGTTATTTCGGAATATTGGCTGAAAATTTTTATACGGTTAATAAAATAGGGATTTTCTGATATTACACAAACATCAATTAAGCTTTTTTGTCTCATCCTTCTCTATCATTCGTTCTTTTAATTCTTCCAATAGAAGATCTGCTGAAGCTGTTCCACTTTCAAGTTCGGCAAACTGCTTTTCAAGATTTGATTCATTATTTTCAATTTCAGATATTTCAAGAGTTGCCTCATTTTCTGCTTCAAGTCTTTCAACCTTTTCAGTCATTCTGTCAAATACTTCAAAAGCAGAATTATCTGATAAACCGGAAACTGTATCATGAATTTTTTTCTGGGCGTGGGCTCTTTTAGACCTGGCTACAAGTAAGTTTTTCTTACGTTGAGCATCTTCTATTTTTTGCTGTAGTTGTCGTAATGCTGTTTTTAATTTTTCTACTGCTTCGTGTTGAACTTCCCATTGGGGTTTATATTGATTATATAGATTATCAAATTCCTGTTTTCGAAGAAGAGCTTCTTTTGCAAGGTCATCTTTTCCTGCTTTAACTGCCATCTTGGCTTTGTCTTCCCACTCTTTGGCTAAAGACTTATTATTTCTTAACTGTCGTTCTAATCTTTTTTCATCTGCAATGGAAGAAGCTACGCTTTTTTTAGATTCAATAAGCTGCTGATTCATATCCACAATAACCTGAGAAAGCATTTTTTCAGGATTTTCGGATTTACTGATCATACTATTTACATTAGATTTTAACATTCGTCTGAACCGACTAAATATTCCCACAGGAATCTCCTTAATGTACCGGATGGATGAATCTCTTAAATTTGATGTTTTACAATTAGCCCAGAAAAACCTGGCCTGAGTTATCAATTGCAAGAATTGTTTTACACTCAGAACATCTGAATCGGCCTGATTTTGTAGCTTTTAGCTTTTTAGCACAAATTGGACATTGAAATATCTTTGGAAAGACATCGGATGTACCTTTTTCTTTACTGGAACCAAAAAACTCTACAGCTTCAGTCAGGCTATCCTTTATATTGAAAAATTGAGAGAAACCCAACAACTGAAATACTTCATAAACTTTTGGCTGTATTTCAAGTAAAACCAAATCTCCGCCTCTCGGACGTACTGCTTTCAAAAATGCTGTAAAAGAACCAATTCCAGTACTTGAAACATAATTTAAACCACCACAGTTAAATACAAGCTTTGTATAACCAGCTTCGACAGCTTTAGAAACACGCTTCTGAAAGAAATTAGAGTTATATGTATCAATATATCCAGTCAGGTAAAGTACGAGACAATTTTCTGTCTCTTCTATCTTTTGTAATCGAATTTTAAGACTGTCATCTCTTTCATCATCGAATCCTGGTACTATTTCATTATTACTCATGGGCCCTCTTTATGAATTACTCTAATATTATACTATATTAGTAGGCATTCCTTAATTTGTCAAATTTACACGTAAAAAGAGTATATATATACATAATATATAGTATACTCTCTTAATTCTATCAAGCAGTTATCAATTTAGCAAGCTGATATTTATTTTTTCGGCATAATGTTAAATTAACTAAACTTGACTTGAGGCTTTTTACGATTTAATATCAAGGATAAAGAGGTATTTCATGAAAAAATATACTTTCATATTTTTCTTTCTAATTATTATATTTAGTTTGTCTGCGCAGGTTGCTACTGATTTTGAAGCACAACTGGACTTCGATCTTTCCCTTAAAGATATTGTTATTATGGTTGACTCCGGAAAAAGTAATGAAATAGATATGAATCAATATATTATTCTCGATGGTATAGTGTCTGCCCGGGAGGTTCTTGCTGCGGATGAAGAAAGTTTTCTTGGGATGTTTGAGATCTCATACGGTGAATGGGAAGGTCTTGAAAGTGTAGTTATGTACAAATGTTTTATTCAGGTGCAGGGGCTTGAATTTGCTTCAATGATTCCTGTAAGACGTTCAAGAAAACCAAACCCGGCAGAAATTTCACTTAATACTCATATTTTGGTGTTAGGTAGATATCTAGGGTATACAGAAGATGAAGATGGGAAAAAAATTCCGGTTATTGAAGGTTACAAGGTGCGGAAGATAAATTAATTTTTCTATCTTTCATAAAATTTTATATTCTTATCGTTTATTATATATTGTTCTCCTGCAAGTGCTTTTGATCTTTCAAGGGTATTTTTTAGTTCTCTTATATTACCAGGCCAGGGATGATCAACTAATTTATTAATACTGGAAGTTGTTATACTGTAATCAGAACCTGGCTCTTTAAGGAAGTAATTAATAAGAAGGGGTATATCTTCTTTTCTCTCTCTCAAAGGGGGTATGCTAATAGTTAAAGTGTTAATTCGGTAGTAAAGATCCTGTCTGAATAAATTATTTTTTACTGCTTTTGCGATATTGATGTTTGTAGCAGATATAATTCGGACATCAATTGGTATTTGTCTGGCTCCTCCAAGGGGTGTAATTGTGTTTTCTTCCAGTATTGTTAATAGTTTTACCTGGGATGATGGAGGTAATTCTCCAATTTCATCCAGGAAAAGTGTTCCTTTGTTTGCTGACTCAAACCAGCCTGCTCTTGATTTTGCATCTGTAAATGCTCCCTCTCTGGTTCCATACAGCTCAGATTCTATTAGAGTTGGGGGAATCCCTGCTGTATGTACAGATTTGTAAATAGAACTGCTTCTTTTTGATATTTTGTGAATTATTTCAGCAAGAAAATTTTTACCCACACCACTTTCTCCAAGGAGCAGTACAGCAGCTTCTGATTTCGCATATAAAGTCATTTGCTCTTTTACTTCTTCTATCCCTTTTGAGCAGCCAATGATCTTATTTAGAAAAGGGGATTTTATATTTTTATATCTCTTATTATCAATCAAAGTCATAGTATTAATTTGATAGATAACAGTTTCTAATTTATGAAGGCTTTCAGATTTACACGGTTTTGGTATATATTCTGTTACACCCATTTTAATAGCTTTTATAATTTTTTCTGTGCTGCTTAGTATTCCTGTTACTACTATTGAAGGACTGTTATTCATATTTTGAATTTTAGCTATCAATTGGAAACACTTTTCATCATGCAAATCCAGATCAATAATAATTACATCAGTAGTGATTTTCTTTAAGGTTATGATAACTTCATGGCAGTTGGGAATTTGGGAGATATTTATAACAGGAATCGACATTTTTATAATAGATAAACATTTTTTATCATTGCCGATGAAAACAATTCGTATCATCAGAAATTTAGAATATTATACTTTAATTTGTTATGCAAGAACAATTTATAATTTTTAAAACTTAAGGCTTATAGTTTATCTGCATGTACCTTAAGCATTAAATATAGCTTCAAATATTCCTTCCCCTAATGTAGGATGAATAAAAAGATTATTTATAATAGTGGTATCACTAAGGTTCATTCCAATAAGAAGTCCGGATGTTGATAAAATTTCTGAAGCATCCGGACCTGTCATCCATATTCCTGTGAGTATATTTTTTTCAAAAATTAATTTAATAAATCCGGTGTTTATATTTCTGGAGAACCCTCTCCAGCTATTTTTAAGTGAGAATTTTTTTACTTCGTATGGGATCCCTTTTTTTCTAAGCTCCCACTCCTGATTCCCTGCACCAGCTATTTCCGGTAAAGTAAACATTGCTCTGGGGAGGGAGTTGTAGTCCTTTGTAATATTTTGTTCCCTAATTCCTTTACTAATTTGCATTCCCTGTTGTATTGCTATATGGGCCATGCCATGGATACCATTTATATCTCCTACAGCAAAAATATTTGGTATATTAGTTTGCAGCTTATTATTAACCTGGATTCCTTTATCTGAATAATTAATACCTGTTAATTCTATGCCTTCAGGGATGTTCATACTTCTTATTCCGGTTAGAATTACTTTTTCTGTAATAATTGGTTTTTTATTTAAGATTTTAACTATTACTTTATTATGAGTTTCCACTGATTGAACTATTGTACCTGTCAGAAAAGTAGTTTTTTTTGAAACAAGATTATCAATTACAGGCTTAATTAAATCTCTGTCTGTTTCATTAAGAATATGGTCCAGCTGTTCTATAACAGTAATCTTTACTCCCAGAGAAGCAAATATGGAAGCCAATTCTATTCCTTCTACATTTCCCCCGATAATTACCATATCATTTGGTAAATTTTTTAGCTGCAAGGCTTCAATGTGGCTGAGTATATTTTGTCTATCAAGTGAGATTTTCGGAAAATCTCCAGGAGAAGTTCCGGTGGCAATTATAAAATAATCAGTCGTAAGCTTTTGATTATTAATTTTAAAAGTATTTGCGTTCAAAAAACACCCATTCCCTCTGTAAATATCAACAGATGCTTCTTGGAGTCGTTTTGAAATTAAAGTTTCTGCTCCGTTCATATATTTTTCAGTTTCTGGTAAGAGATAATTTTTGAAATCTGTACCTATTTTTATTTCTCCTGCAGATAGTGATAAGGCCTCTTCTACTTTTCTTAAAACATCCAGGTTCCTTTTTACAGGGAGGCAACCAGTTCTAAAACCAGTACCACCTAATTGGCTTTTTTCTATTATTGCTGTTTTGTATCCTTCTTTTGCACAGCTTAGAGCTGAATAAAAACCTGCCGGGCCTGATCCTATTATTATACAGTTGTATTTCATTTTTTAATCGTATCATATTTATTATGGGTTTAGATAGTTGGTTTTATGGGATAGGTGGTGTTTTGGAGTGGTAGAGGTTTGAGGGGCTGCACCCCTCGGAAGGATAGAACACCCCTTCGGGGCTAAGAATTGGAG
>JAOZPU010000023.1:12687-22973 GCA_029932585.1 Spirochaetia bacterium
GTTAGAATAGTGATGTGATAGAAAGATTTTCTATTGACATTATGAAAATAATCGTAATAACTGGTAATAATAGTTATTTATTTGATTTTAAATTAAAAATAGACATAAAAAATACTAAAGTATTGGTTTGTGTTTATGCAGGAGCTTGTTTATGACAAAAAATCTTCGAACTGGTGCTGAAGTTATAGTTGATATTATTCAACAACAGGGTGTTGAGTATATTTTTGGTTTACCAGGAGGGTCGGTCATACCTATTTTTGATGCTCTGGTTGATTCGTCTATTGAACTTGTACTTACCAGACATGAGCAGGGAGCTGTGCATATGGCTGATGGATATGCCAGAGCCAGTGGTAAGACTGGTGTTGCCCTGGTTACATCAGGCCCGGGTGCAACTAATACCATTACTGGAATATTGACTGCACATATGGATTCTATTCCTCTGGTTGTCTTAACAGGCCAGGCTCCAACATGGACTCTGGGTGTAGATGCTTTTCAGGAAGCTGATGTTTTTGGTATATCTTATCCGGTAGTTAAGCATTCATATTTAATAAAGAGTGCAGAGGATATTCCCAGGGTATTTAAAGAGGCTTTTTATCTGGCAAGTTCCGGTCGTCCAGGGCCTGTGCTGATCGATCTTCCAAAAGATGTAACCAGTGCACAAATTGATCCAAATTATAATGCACCTTTTCATCTGCCTGGTTATACTATACCGGATAAAGCAAAAGATAAGGATCTTATTGAAGTAGCAGAATTACTGAAAAAAGCACAAAAGCCTGTTCTTCTTGTTGGCCACGGTGCAGTTATTGCAGGTGCTGAAAAGAGCGTTCAATTTTTAGCAGAAAAATTACAAATACCAGTAACTAATACCCTTTTAGCAAAGGGTTGTTTTCCTGATACTCATGAACTTAGTCTTGGTATGCTTGGTATGCATGGAACAGCTTATGCTAATAAAGCTGTGTATGGATGCGATCTTATTATATCAATAGGAAGTCGCTGGGATGATCGAATTACAGGGAAGATTGATGAGTTCTGTAAGGATGCAGTAAAAATACATATTGATATTGACCAATCGGAGATTAATAAGGTTATAAAAGTAGATAAGAGTATTGTTGGAGATGCAAAAACTATTCTGGAAGGTATTGTCCCTTATCTTGAGAAGGGAGATACAGATGATTGGATTAAATTAATAAAGAAGTGGAAAAAAAATTTTCCTTTGGGATACAGAAAAGAAGGTAAGCTAAGGGCTCAGCATGTAATTGAAGAGATTTATAATCTTACAGAAGGTAAGGCTATTGTAGCAACTGATGTTGGGCAGCACCAAATGTGGGCTGCACAGTTCTATCAAATGAGATCAGGACGCAACTGGCTTTCATCTGGTGGTGCGGGAACCATGGGATATGGATTTCCTGCTGCAATTGGTGCTTCTCTGGCCAGACCGGAAAATATAACAATTGCAATAGTTGGGGATGGTGGTTTCCAAATGACACTTTCTGAACTTGCAACAGCTGTTAATCAAAAATTACCAATTAAAATTCTTATAATTAATAATCACTACCTTGGTATGGTAAGACAGTGGCAGGATATGTTTTATGATAACCGCCTATCTGGAGTTGATCTAAAAGGAAATCCTGATTTTGTTAAACTTGCACAGGCTTATGGAGCAAAGGGTTTTCGAATTAGACGAAGTTCAGATGTTCGTAAAGTTCTAAGTGAGGCTTTGGCATATAATGATGGCCCTTGTGTTATTGATGCAGAAGTAGAAAAACTTGATAATGTATTTCCAATGATTCCTGCTGGTGCTGGGTTGAACGAAATATTATTGGAAGCACCTAAAATAAAACTTGAAAAACCTAAGGGGAGTACATAAAATGGCAGATAATTATTCAACCCATGCAATAGGATTGTATGTAGCAAATAAATCCGGAGTATTAAATAGAATCGCCCTGGTATTTTCACGTAGGGGATATAATATTGATAGTCTTGTAACTTCACCTGCCAGGAATTCCGACTTCTCCCATATGAATATTATTGCATCCGGAGAAAAAGAAACCCTGGATCAGATTTTAAAACAGTTGAACAAGCTTGTCGATGTTGTACATGCCAGAGATTATGCAGATATTGATATTGTAGAAAAAGAACTAGCTTTAATAAAAGTAAAATGTGTTGCAGATAACAGAACAGATATTATGCAGATAGGTCATGCTTTTAGAGGAGAGGTTGTTGATATTTCAGATACAACTATTACTTTTCAGGTTACAGGTCCTTCCAGAAAAATTGATGGTCTTGTAAAAATGTTTGAAGTATATGGAATAATCGAAGTAATACGAACTGGAAAAGTTTTAATGGCAATAGGTAATGAACTTACAGCTTTTGCAGGGTATTCCCGAAAAACGCTTCCAATTCTTGAAGGTGAAATTAAAGAGTGAAAAAGTTATAAAAAGCTCTAAATAGAAATACTTCTAACAGCTTTTAAGAGTTTATCGGCGGAAAAAGGTTTAATAACCCAGTTTTCCACATCAGATAATTGTTCCCATGAATTTTTCCCTTTATCATCTGCTAACATAAGTAATGGTATTAAGCTGTATTTATTATTTGATTTTAGAGCATTTGTAAAATAAACTATTTTCCCTTTATTCATATTCGTATCTGCAATAATTACTCGAATATCATATTCTGATAGAATATAGAGTCCTTCAGTTGTCGAATTTGTTGATAAAACTTCATAGCCGGAATTCTGAAGAGTTAGAAAAATATTTTTGGAGATTGCTTCAGATTTTTCTAAAAGTAATATTTTTCCTGACATAAATACCTCTTAGGCCAGCATTGGCTCCAGTTCTTTTATATCCTTAAAAGATCTGAGCTTACTTATACTTTTGTTTTGTATTTGTCTTACTCTTTCTCTTGTAATCCCCATTAGTTTACCAATTTCTTCCAGAGTTAATGGGCATTCCCCAGATAAACCATAACGCATGTTGATAATTTTTTTTTCTCTGGGAGAAAGTTCACTTAGAGATGAATCAAGGATATCCTGGAGGTTTTTTGTAAGAGCATTCTCGAATGGCTTTTCATAATTGTCATCATCTATTAAATCGGTAAGGGAGCTGTTGTTTTCATCGTTAATAGGAATATCAAGAGAAGTTACCTCTGTTTTGTATGATAAATATAGATCTACTTTTTCAACACTTATATTCATATAGTCTGCAATTTCTTTAATTCGTGGTTCTCTTTCGTATTGCTGGGTTAGATATTTTATTACCGAATGACATTGTTTGACATAATTTAGAATATGTATTGGTATCCTGATTGTTCGACCTTTATCTGCAATAGCTTTTAAAACAGCTTGTTGAATCCACCATGAACCATAGGTTGAAAATCTGCAATTTTTTGTATAATCAAATCTTTCAACTGCTTCAATAAGGCCTATATTACCTTCATCTATCAGGTCCAGGAGGTTCAATCCTCTATATTGGTATTTCTTTACAATTGATACAACTAATCTTAAATTTGATGTAATCATTTTTTCTCTTAGGCTGCTGAATTGTTCTTTTAGTTTTTTTAATTCTATAATACTATTTTCTGAATTTTGCATATTCCGATTTTCTTCTATTTTAATAATATTTTTTCTTGTCTTTTGTATATTTTCCCCTAATTGTAATTCTTCATTTCTGGATAAGAGCTTATATTTTGATATTTGTTTAAGATAAAGTGCCAATGGATCAATCTCTAAACTTGTTTCATTCTTTTTGTGTTTAGTCTGATTATTCAGCGTATACATATTTGTACTTAATTCATTTCTCATTTTTTAACTCCTGACAGTTAGATTAACTGTTTTGAGTGTGACTTGTGGAGTCTAATTTGCCAATCAGGGTATTTTGAGACTTACCATAGGGGAATCCCCTATAAGAGCTTTTTGCGCTGTTTCATATTTCTATTTAAATAGTAGTTTTTATCTAATATACGATCAATACCTGGCGCAAAATAGCCCAGGTTGGTGTTTTTTAAGTTTTGTTTATACGCTTTTGAATTTTACGTTTTGTAAGCTTTTTAGAACTGGATGTATCAGATTTTTGTATAGAAACAGTTTTTTGTTTTTTTGCAATAAAAAAAATAGCTATTCCAAGGATAATCATGAGAAAACAAAGAATTTGCCCCATTGAAAATTTAAAAAGTATAAATCCAAGGTCTCCATCAGGTTCTCTAAAATATTCAATAAAAAATCTGATAATACCATATCCAATTAGGTATGTAGCCAAAAGGAATCCATTAAATGCTTTTCTTTTCCTGAAAATAAACCATATTATTGCCCATAGGAAAATTCCTTCAAAAAAAGATTCATATAGCTGTGACGGATGTCTTGGGAGGTTTATTGCAGTTAAACCTTTGTAAGGTATTCCATTTTCTACTGCTAATTGTTTTACCCATTCAAACTTAGTAGAAATTAGGGGAGCATAAGGAAATACCATTCCCCAGTCTGCACTGGTAACTCTTCCCCATAATTCACCATTAATAAAATTTCCAAGACGGCCGAAAGTGTATCCCAGAGGTATCCCGGCAACAAGAAGGTCTGCTACATGTAAAAAAGATATTTTTTTTGATTTAACATATATAAATAAACCAAGGATAGCCCCTATTAATCCACCATGGTAACTCATTCCCTGGAGCCCTGTCATTTGCATATTTTCATTAAAGGGCCAAAATATTAGCCAGGGTTTTCTCCAATATAGACCACTTGTATCATAAACTAGTGTTGAAAATATTCTGGCACCTATTATTAGACCAAGAATAGTCCAGAAAAATATATTAACTGTATCGTCGTCGCTTATTCCAAGTTTGTCCTTTTTTACCTGATATTTAAATAATAAGTATGTAGTTCCAAATGCAAAAAGGTACATTAAGCCATACCAGTGAAAGGGCAGCCCCGGGATAATTACCGGGCTTATCCAGTTAGGGTAATTAATATATGCTAACATTTATTTTTCCTTTTTAATTGGAGTATCTTCTATTTTTCCTGTCTCTTGATTGAATGTTATAATAAGATTTTTCTTTTCGGAAGTAACTTCATGGTATCTCCCATGGCTTTCAAGGATAACACCTGGATATATTGTTCCCCGAACTATTATATTTGATTCAAAATGTTCTTCAAATCTTTCTCTAAGAGTAAATAAACGAAGACCACGTCTTTCCATAAGTTTCATAAATTTTAGCTTTTGTTGTCTTGCTGCTTTTAATTTGGCTGTGGCCCCATCTTTTTCAAGCTGATGCATAGTTATATCGAGTTTTGCAATTTGAGTTTTTATTTTTTCTACTTCCTTTTCTTCCAGTTCAATTCTATCCTGAATAAGATAGTTCTGTCCAAAAGAAACTTCTGTTTTGATTCCTTTATCATTGCCGAGGTTCCCAACATTAAGGCCTCCAGTGGATTTAGTATTTCCTCCAATAAGGTTTCCTTTGTCACCAATTAAATTTACTTTACCGTTACATTTAATTTTGCAACGCAGACAGGAGTTCTTTGCTTTAATATCTCCTACTGCAAGAAGAGTTGCCTGTTCAGCAAATGCCATTTCTATATCCTGTTTTGATCGGAGTATAGCTTTTCCTCCTCCTACAACTCCCTGACCTATAATTATAGATTCAGAAGCAGATACAAGAGCCCCCTCGACTCCCCCGGCTATCTGGACTTCTCCTCCGGACATAACAAAAAAGCCCTGGGTTACAGAACCCCCTATTTTTACAGAGCCAGGGAACTTGATATTCCCTTGTTTTAGGTCAACATCTCCCTTGACCATATGAAAATCATTTATGAATAATTTATCTCCATCCTTAATAAGTTCTCCAGCTACTTCAGCTATTAAAGATATGTCTCCATTATCCTCTTCTACTTCTTTTATACCATTTCCAATTTCAGTTTTTGACGGAGGAGCTTCTTTAGCTTTTATTGTGACTCCTGTTACATCCCAACCATCCCTGGCTTCTGTTTTTGGTGAAAGAATAACTGCAATAAGATCATCTTTTGCAACAGCAGTAATTTTATCCTGATTTTTAAAATCTGCAGAGCCATCTGAACGAATAGAAACAGCTTTGTCATCTGTAAGTTTTACTTTTAAATTTAATCTGCTGATACCAGGTTCAACAGGTGATTCTCCTGAAGCAACCAGAAGTTTTTTAACTATCTCTCCAGAATTACTTGCTTCTACTGCTTTTTGCAGAATTCCTTCTTTTAAACCTTTAATAATTCCAAATTTAACAATTTTTTCTTTAATTTCAGCCTCTGTAATAGGGTTTCCACTATTTTTATCTATGGATAGATATGCTTCCATTTTATCTTCTGATATTTCTAATTCAATTATTTCACTTTTTAATGGTCTAACTCTTATTATTGTATTCCCTTCTTCTTCAAATATATCTAAAAATCCGTCAATTTCAGAAATTAAAGTATCCTTATCCCTAATAAGGTTTTCCAGTATTGTCAGGTTTGGCGTTTCTCCAGGAAGGCCTGGAAGAACTTTTCCATAGATATCCTTTCCTGGTAATCCGGGTTTTGAAGGACTAAACATAACGGCAATACTATTTTTTTCAATTAGTCCAATACTTTTACATTTAGCAACAGGATAATCCTCCAGAGAGTTTATTCCATTTGGTTTTCTCTTTTCATAATCTTTTTTTATTTGTTCTTTATGATCACTTAACTCTTTTGTTTTCATCATTTCACATTCAATACTGAATGTAACTTCTTCACCAGCTTCAGGGGCTTTCTCTTCGACTAAAACATAGTCAATCATTTCCAGGTTTGAACTTTTGTAAAAAGTAAGTAAATCCTCTTTTATTTTATTAAAATTAAGCCCAGCAAAACCACTTTTTTTAATCGCCTCTCCTACATCATTCAGTCTAAGGGGTTTCCCATTCCCACTATCTTTTACTATGTTGAGAAGTCCTTTTGTTCCGTCTTTTGAAGTACTCACAGAAAATGAAGAATCTGTATCTTTTGTTAATGGGAAGTTTTCCAGAAATGCTCCGGAGCTTACAGTTTCCTTAATAACTCTTGAAATTACGGCTTTATCAATTAGCTTTTCAGGATCAATCCCAAGAGATACAGCACTACTGATAACACTATCTGGAGAAGGTGTCATCTCCTGTTCTGCACCGGCAAATATTTTTAAAAATGCACTTGATCTGTTTTTTGAGAGTGAAACTACCCATGATTTACCTTTAAATGGTATTATCTCGGCCCAGTTTTCACCACGTCTAAAAAATCCATAAAAATCAGCAATTAATTCATTATCTTTTTCAATTATGCCTTTCCCTGGATAAAATTCAGTAATTTCAGGTTGTATATCTTCTCCCAGAACAGATTGACCAGGTTTTCCCTCTTCAGCTTTACCCAGGACAGCAAGAAGAGAACCTGTATCTGCCCATCCAGTCATTACTACTTCCGGGTTAATCTCGACAGGTTCTTTTACTGTTTGTTTTTGGATTACGGTTATAAATTCTTCCTTTGTTTTCCCGAAAGGAAGTTTTGATTTTTTTTCAACTTTCTTTTTGACTTTAACATTTTTTATAATATCTCTCGTAATTTCAGGATCAAAGGCAACCTTAAAAACTCTTTCCGCATCTGTTTTTAATTCTGCAGGTATTTCAAGTTTTTCCCACTTATAGATGCCCTTTGATTTAGGAACAGGACTCTCTGATTCTGCAATAAGAATTTTTAGTTCAGTTTCTGTTTTTGCTATAGCTTCTTCAGCTTTTTTTATAGATTCTGCAATAATTCCAACTTTTATACCTTCAGTTTCAAGTAATAACTTTATCCTTTTTTCTGTCCAGTCTTCTCCCTCTTTGTCAGGTGTAAAGATAAGATGAGCACTTGTTTTATTGCTGTTATATTCCAGTTCTAAGTTGCCTTTCAAATTAAAACACCTATACCTTTTGTTTCCCTTTAGAAAATTTAATAATTTGTGCTTTTAAAAAATAATTTTCTTTTTTTAGAGAGCTTATTTCATATTGCTGGGATCTTATAGTTTCTACAAGATCTCCTTCGGTCAATGTTCCGCTATGAAGTAGATTTTCCATAGCTTCAACCTTACTGTCGTAATCAATTTCTGCTTCCATAGAGGCAGTACTGTAACTGTCATTCAGATCTGCTATGTCCAGAGGATTATTTATCTCTTCCCCTTTTTCCAGTATTTTATCAGCAATTCTATAAATTGCCTGACTGAGTACTGAATTAGGTTTATAGGCAATTATAGGCAGCCGTGAGTTTAGTGCAATTTCCTGAAGGTGATCAAAATATATTATTCCCAGATGTTCCAGGTTTACTCCCAGATATTCTTTACAGGATCTTCGTATTTTTACAGCTTTCTGGCTGTCTTTAGGGTCTTCAAGCATATTCATAACAAGCATGGGCTTAAAAACAGACATTCGCTCCATAAAGGTAGTATAGCTTTCAATATCTTCCTGTCTTATTTTTTCTATTAATTTTGGAATATATATTTTTTGGAAACTTTTTCCTTCCTGTTTTAACCCTTCGAAGTATGTTCCTGCCCATGAATCTTTTTTAAATGATGTGGACATTAGTCGAAATACAACATTTTTTAAAAAAAGATATGCGTTTAGAGTTGCTGTAAGTGCAGGTGCTGTAACAATTACTCCAATTGAGGAGCTTAGAAAGAAGTCTACAGTATTAAAGCTTGTTCCTGCACCAAGATCAAGAATTAAATAATCAGCATCCAGCATGTATAATTCACGAACAAGTCTTGTTTTTTGAGAATTATCCAGGTTTGCCATTCCCGGGATTTCCCCATCCCCGGGAATAAATTTTAAATTTTCATATTCTGTATCAAATACAATATCTTTAAAATCCATTTCAGGGTTACAAAGGAAAGACCCTATGCCGTCTTTTATTGAGCCTATTCCTAATATAAGATGTAGATTAGAAGCACCAAGATCCAGATCTGCCAGAATTACCTTTTTCCCTGCCTGAGCGAGAGCAATAGCTATATTGGTGGCAAATAAAGATTTACCTACGCCTCCCTTTCCACTTGCAATGGGCAGAACCTGCATTTAAACGCTCCTTTATATGAAGCATATTGTAAGGGTAAGTTTATGGAGTGGTCAAGAGTAGGTGTTAATAAAGGGGAAAGTCTTTCCCTCGCGCCAAACCTGCTTTTCCAGTCAGCTTTTTCCGCTACCCCTTCTCGGTAACATAACCTTCCTTTTCCTCCATGAAAACTGAATAGCCTTTTTCAAGAGGAGGATAAGAGATTGTCTCATGATGGTTGAGATTGATAACAGGCTGCACATTTTGCCATTCATTTGAGGCAGCTTCAGCTGACCATAAATCATAATTTTTCTGTAAATTTAACCAAATTAAAGGTGTGGTATTAAAAGCTCGGGACAGACGCAGTGCCATATCCGGAGTAACGGATCCTCTTTCATTAATTACTTTTGATAATGTTTTTCTTGAAACTCCAAGAGTTTCAGACATATCTTTTATTGTAACCAATAATTGCTTTAGATAATCTTCTTTGATAATGTTTCCGGGATGTGTAGGTTTTCTTTCCATACTTCTCATAGTTTTACTCCCTTAATGATAGTCATCGTAATCAATGATGAATGCGTCACCATTAGTAAATTTAAAAAAGACTCTCCAATTACCTGATACGGTGACTTATGTCAATTAAAAAATGAACCTTTCATTAACACGGTTTTGATATTTCATTGCATCTTCACTTAAATCTCTAACGGGAAAATCCGGCCAAAGATCCTGCAGCCATTTTATCCCAGGAATAGATCAGAAGGTACATTATATTTTTTACAGAGTTTTTTTATATGGTTTATATTCAGTTGTTTTTTTCCTGAAAGAATATTACTTATATCTGATTTAGCTGCAATATCATAAAGATCTGTCTCAAATTTTTAAAAATCTATAAAGAAAAATACAATCCTGTTTATTCAGTTTTACTTTCAGGAACAAATGCTCATTCACACTCTGATAGTCAGATAAATCTGCCTTTATACCTAAGTTGCTTGCTGTCAAAACATTAGATAGATAAAAAAGCTAATTGGAGACACTCAGGCTTTGCTTATTAGAAAATAAAGCTAATTTAATGCTTAATAACCCTTTCCAGGAGTATTGAAACAACATCTCTTCTTCCATCCAGAATACAATGGATATATATTATTTTATCCATTACCTCATATATTATACGAAACGGGTTAGTATGGACTTCTCTGAAATTATATAGATTTATTCTTTCAAGTTCTGGTGGATAGTTGCCCATTTCCGGAAATAC
>JAOZPU010000148.1 GCA_029932585.1 Spirochaetia bacterium
AAGAGATTATAACATAAAACAAATTGTTTTACAGTAATGCGATACCGTCTTCCTTACATGAATCTATTACATCTTTCGGCCATACGCTTACCTGAACTTCACCAATATGATGTTTGTGTAAAATAAACATTACTAGTCTGGATTGACCAATACCTCCACCAATTGTCTGGGGCAGGTCACCATTTATAAGTTTTTTATGCCAATCCAGGTCGCATCTATCCATTTCATCTCTTATTTCAAGTTGTTTAAGCATTGTTTCTTTATCTACACGTATACCCATAGAAGATAGTTCGAAAGCTCGTCCCAGTATAGAATTCCATACCATAATATCACCATTTAAACCGTGTTTACCCGGGGTTGTTTCGCTTGTCCAGTCATCATAATCCGGAGCTCTACCATCATGAATTGATCCATCTGGTAATTCCCCACCTATTCCAATAATAAAAACAGCTTCATTTTCTCTGGTTATTAGATCTTCGCGCTCTCTGGGTGTTTTGTCGGGCCATCTCTCTACAAGTTCTTCTGTGTGTATAAAGCTTATCTCCTCCGGAAGAGTCCCTGTTATTCCAAATTCTTCGGTAACTCTCTCTTCTGTGCCTTTTAATGCCTGAAATATTTTTCTAACATTTGCTTTAAGAAAATCGAGATTTCTCTCATTGGGTTCCATTATTTTTTCCCAATCCCATTGATCAACGTATACAGAGTGTATTCTGCTGGTTAAATCCGGCTCATCCGGTCTTAATGCTTTCATGTCAGTAACTATTCCCTGTCCTGGTTCAGCATTAAACCTTTTTAGTGCACTTCTTTTCCATTTTGCAAGAGAATGAACAATTTCATAATTAATTAAACCGGTATTTTTAATTTTAAAGCTTACCGCATTTTCTGTTCCATTAAGGTTATCCTGCACTCCGGAGTCAGCAGCTGTAAATAATGGTGATGATATTTTTGTAAGGTTCAAATAAGATTCCAGTTTTTTTGCAAAGGTATTTTTTACAAAAGTAATTGCTATTTCTGTTTCCAAAAAATTAGAAGTTTTTGTCTTTTCCAAGGTAGAAATTGGCATATTGTGCTCCTATGGTTGCATAGCCGAGCAGCAACGAAGTTGCGACCAGGCTAATTGCTCTATCAGTAGCCAAAATACACTAAATTTATAATATTTATCAATATTTAAACAATTTATTATGATATTATTGTATATTATGTATAATGTATTGAAATTTGATAAAAAATGGAGCATTTTATGGACGATAAACATAAAGTTGATAATTTGGATATAAAGATTATATCAATTTTACAGGAAGATTCCCGAAAATCATTTCAGGAAATTGCCAGAGAGCTTGTAGTTTCAGGAGGAACTATACATGTTCGTATGAATCGTCTAAAAGAACTGGGTATTGTAAATGGGTCAAGAATAATGCTGGATTATCCCAAACTTGGTTTTGACGTAACCACTTTTATAGGTATAAATCTTCATAATGCAGGTGATTCTGCAGTTGTCCTTGAAAAATTACGAAAAATGGATGAGATAACTGAGGTTCATTATACAACAGGCAGTTACTCTTTATTTATTAAAGCTATTCTGCAAAGTACTCTTGGTTTGAAAACTTTTCTGGTGGAAAAACTTCAATTAATTGAAGAGATACAATCAACGGAAACTCTTATATCCCTGGATCAACCAGTGTCCCGGGATATTAAACTTAAAATTTAATTTTTAGTAATAAAGTGGATTGACAAAATTTATCCTCATCATTAAGGTGTTATTCAATGAAAGGAACAGCGTTTCTACTAAATTTACTACTTTCTCTACTATTATCCTTGGTTAAAGAGGTGTACGGTTCAGTGTTGCGTAGTAGGTAGATACCATTATTGCAATTTATATGTGCCGTGGGATAACCCAGGGCACTTTTTTTTTGCTATTTTACCAAAGGGGAGTCATATGAAAAAAATGAATTATTCAAGTTACCAGGCATATCCGCCAATAAAGCTGACAAATAGAACATGGCCGGATAAGCAAATTACCAAAGCACCAGCATGGAGCAGTGTAGACCTTAGGGACGGGAATCAGGCTTTGGATATTCCTATGAATCTGGATCAGAAAAAAAGGCTCTTCCGACTGTTATGTGATATTGGTTTCAAAGAAATTGAGATTGGGTTTCCTTCTGCATCCCAGGTTGATTTTGATTTTGCAAGAGTCCTTGTAGAAGAAAACATGATTCCCGAGGATGTAACTATCCAGGTCCTTACCCAGGCAAGAGAACATTTAATTCGCAGAACATTTGAAGCTTTGGAAGGAGTTAATAAGGCAATTGTCCATATGTACAATTCTACTTCAACACTTCAGCGGGATGTAGTTTTTAATATGAATAAGGAAGAGATTATTAAAATAGCTGTGGATGGAGCTTCTCTAGTAAAGCAGATAAGTGATGAAACAGGAAATCCCGGAATAAGATTTGAATATTCTCCGGAAAGTTTTACAGGCACAGAGATGGACTATGCCCTGGATGTTTGTCATGCGGTAATGGATGTTTTAAAACCTACACCGGAAAAGAAACTTATTTTAAATCTTCCTGCAACTATAGAGATGTCTACCCCAAATATTCATGCAGATCAGATTGAGTGGTTCTGTAATAATATAAGAGATAGAGATTCTGTAATTATTAGTCTTCACGCACATAATGACAGGGGTACTGCTGTTGCAGCAACCGAACTTGGTATTATGGCCGGAGCAGACAGAGTAGAGGGTACATTGTTCGGTAATGGTGAGAGAACCGGGAATTTGGATATTGTAACAACAGCCCTTAATATATTCAGCCAGGGTGTTGATCCTGAGCTTGATTTTTCCAGTATCAATTTTATAAAGGATGAGTATATAAACTGCACAAGAATGCCTGTTCATCCAAGACACCCCTATGCCGGTGATCTGGTTTATACTGCATTCTCAGGTTCTCATCAGGATGCTATCAATAAGGGTTTTAAGAAGAGAGAAGAAAGGGGTAGTAAGCTATGGGAAGTTCCTTATCTTCCAATTAATCCAAAGGATGTTGGTCGATCTTATCAGTCCATTATTCGAATTAACAGCCAGTCCGGGAAGGGGGGTGTTGCGTATCTTATGGATAGTGAATTTGGTTATAAACTTCCAAAGGCCATGCAGGTTGAGTTCAGCAGGGTTATTCAGGGTGTGACAGAAGAGAGTGGTTCTGAAATTTCTTCAAGAGCAATTTGGGAAAGTTTTAACAGTGAATACCTGGAAATTAAAACACCTTATGAACTTAAGCATATAAAGATAAGCATGGATTCAGACAGTGATAATGATGCCGCTGAAGAGGTCACTCTGGTTTCAGGGTTACTTAGCTATAAGGGAAGAGATATTAAGTTTTCCAGTGAAGGGAACGGCCCTATAGATGCATTTATTAAGGGTTTAAATTCTACTTTAAGTGAGCCTGTTAAGCTTAAAAGTTACGATGAGCATAATATTGATGGAGGATCTGATTCTTCAGCTGTTTCTTATATAAGTCTCCGTCAGGAAAAAGGTTCTGTAAAATATGGTGTCGGTACAGACTCCAATATTTCCATGGCTTCTATAAAAGCAATTGTCAGTGCATTAAACAGATTGAGTCAGTAGTCCCGGCGATCTATTTATGGTAATATAACTGGTCACTTATTTAAGGGTGATCAGTTATATGTGAGCTCTGGAGGATTTTCTGATGTTTACTGGTGAAAATATAAAAAAAATAAGAATTGATAGAAATATATCCCGTAGAAAACTTGCTGAATCTATTGAAAAAGATGAACTCTATTTAAAACTTGTCGAGGAAGAAGGTCTTGAAGTTTCTGTATCTGATCTTTTGAAAATTGCAAATATTCTTGATACTGATGTTTCTTCTTTAATAGATGGAATGGGTCTCTATGAAAAAGGAGTAGTTATTACCCGGGAAGATTCAAGGGTTAGAGTTGAAAGAAAAACACGACTCGATTATGAGAGCCTTGCTCCACATTATAGTGGTCGGCATGTTGAACCTTTTCTTGTGGAAATTAAAGAGAATGATATTGTGGAATATAGCTCCCATGAGGGTGAGGAATTCCATTATGTTATGTCCGGAGTTTTGAAGATTTCTGTTGATGATAAAGAATATATTCTAAATCCTGGAGATACTATCTATTTTGATTCCTCTTTCCCTCATGCTTTATCGGCCGTTGGAGAGAAAGTAAATATTCTTGCAGCTATCTATAATGGTGCTTCTATGACACATATGGCTAGAAGCCAAAAAATGGCAGATCTTATTCAGGGAGCTAAAATACAGAAAAGTGTTAATATTGTTATAGTAATTCCAAATAATCATGCCATCGATGCTGTAAATAGGGCAATAGAGGAGTTGGTAGTTGCAAATGCCTATATTGTAGGTAATCCTGAGAAATTCCCCGTGCAATATAAAAATTATATAGATAATTATAAAATAGTACCAATTGACCCCGAGGGGGATGATTTTGAGTTTAGATGTGCAGAAAAAGGTGTTGCACTTATAAAAAGCGATCATGGGCAGATGCTTATGAAGGGCAATATAAATACTGCAGTTTTTATGAAATCAATACTTAATAAGGAACATGGAATTGGCACTGGTCGGAGATTGTCCCTTGTAAGTATTTTTGAACTACCTAAACTAAACAGGTTTATTATTCTTACAGATCCGGGTATTAATCCTGAGTTGACTTTAAAATCTGATATATCTACTTCAAAAGATATTATTATTAACGCCATAGATGTAGCGAAATCTTTAGGGATTACCCGGCCAAAGGTTGCGGTTCTTGATGCAAATGAAAAAACATCAGAAAAAATTCCCACCAGTATTTTTGCAAAACAGCTTTCAGAAATGAAATGGAATGGAGCCGATGTCTATGGCCCCCTCTCTTATGATCTTGCTTTGTATGAGGAATCAGTGAAAGAGAAAGGCCTTACTGGAAATATAGTTGCAGGTAAAGCAGATATTTTAATAGTTCCCCATTTAGCAGGGGGTAATTTTCTCTATAAAGCCTGGGCTATGACTATGTCTGCAGATGTTGCCAATGTTGTCTTAGGAGCTTCAGTTCCGGTTATTATAACTTCAAGAAGTGATAGTGATATGACTAAATTTCTCTCTCTCTGCGCAAGTGCTGTTTATAGTGCATATAATCCTGAAGGATAAAATGTAACATTGGTTACAGACTTTGTCAGGTATATTGATTATATTACCGGCAAGGAGTCTTAACATGAGTGAAATGATAAGGAATAACGAGGAAAAGCAGAAGATATTAAAAGAGATAGTAACTAACCTGAGTGAGGGCTCAAATATTAAGAGTGTTCAAAAGCAGTTTAAAGATATAATTAAAAATGTAAGCCCTGAAGAAATTGCCTCTATGGAACAGTCTCTTATAGATGGTGGTGTCCCTGTAGAACATGTTCAGTCTCTTTGCGATGTTCATGTTAAAGTATTTGAAGATACTTTGGAAAAACAGAAAGTAGGGAAAGCGTTACCAGGACATCCTGTTCATACCTACAAGGAAGAAAACAAACATCTGAAGACTATGATTAAGAGGATTAAGAAGGATTTAAGGAAGGTTGTGAAGGGTGGGGCCAAAGATTCTTTTAAGGCTACTTTTACGGAATTAAAGGAAGTAGAGATACATTACCAAAGAAAGGAAAACCAGTTATTTCCTTTCCTTGAGGCTGTTAATTTTACAGGCCCATCCCGTGTTATGTGGGGGAAGCAGGATGAAATTAGGGCTATGTTTAAAGAGATTGATGCTGCTTTAAAAGAAGATGATATGAAAGCCTTAAAAGCTCATATAGCCAGACTTACTAAAGCACTTACAGGCATGATTTTTATGGAAGAGAAGATTCTTTTTCCTACGGCTATGAGAAAACTTCCTGAAGATTCCTGGAAAAAAATTAGAAGAGGTGAGGGGGAGATAGGGTACTCATGGATAAAACCAGGAAATCTCTGGGATCCCAATGTCGTAAAATCAGGAATACCTGATTTTGCAAAAGTTGCGGCAGAAGCAAGAAAGGCAAGAGGTGAAGATTCCTCTCCTGGTTCTGATTCAGCAGCAGACAATAACGAAAGAGAAGAGGCCGGGACGATCCCCCTTGATGTTGGTGGCTTAACAGGCATACAGCTGAATATGATGCTTAAGGTTCTACCCCTTGATATAAGTTTTATTGATGAAAATGACAGAGTGTTATACTACTCACAGGGTAAGGAAAGGATGTTCCCAAGGAGTCCTGGAATAATTGGGAGAACTGTACAGAACTGTCATCCTCCAAAGAGTGCACATATTGTGCAAAAAATAGTGGATGGATTTCGAAATAAGGAAAAAGATGAAGCAGAATTCTATTTTACAATGAACGGACGGTTTCTACATATTAGATATTTTCCCATCTACGATGAAAATGGTGAGTACAAAGGTGTAATAGAAGCAGGCCAGGATATTACGGATATAAGAGCTATGGAAGGGGAGCAGAAATTACTGGACTGGTAATTTCCTGAGTAAATATTAATAATTTTAAAAAGCAGTTTAATAGATACGGCTGCTTTTTCTATTTCTCTTCAACAATAACTGTGGCGTTATAAATGATAGTTCTTTTTCCACCTATATCAAAAAGTACCTTGTTTCCGTACTCGTTGGTTTCAATATCCAGCTTGCCTTCGTATGTTTTAAGAAGTTGACCTGTAGAAGAATAAACTTCAACTTTTCTTTCCAACCCGCCGGTGTACTCGGAAGTAAATGTTTTAACTGATCTTTGAAAAGATTCACCGCATCCGGAAAGAGTTGCAATTCCTAAGATAAATACTGACAATATTATAATTCTTTTCATTTACTCTCCAATATATTATTTAATTTTTATCGTTATAAAAGATAAAAGCGTTTTTATT
>JAOZPU010000149.1 GCA_029932585.1 Spirochaetia bacterium
CCTGCTCGGTTTTGCAAAGCAAAGGAGATTAAAAAATGATGCTGCAAGGTCTTACATTGACAATCGTAGGTATGTCGGTAGTATTTGTTTTTCTTACCATTCTGGTATTTATTATGAAGCTCATGTCAGCTTTTATACCAAAATACTTCCCGGATGATAATACAAATAAACAAGCTAAACTAAAGCAAACTAAAAAAGAATCCATTAAAAAACAGGAAACTCCCTTACAGAATGCAGAAATGGCAATTCCAATGGGACAATCAGAAATTGCAGCCGTTATTGCTGCTGTTAAATCATACTCACAGATACAGAAGGGGTAATTTTAAATGAAAAAGAAAGTCGATTTTATGGTCACAGCTTTTCGTGACGGGTTTCAATCAGTTTATGGTGCAAGAGTATTTACTAAAGATTTCATTCCGGCAGTTGAAGCAGCAGTTGATGCCGGCATTACCCATTTTGAGGCTGGAGGGGGTGCAAGATTTCAGTCACTCTACTTCTACTGCAATGAAGATGCCTTCGATATGATGGATCAGTTCAGAGCTGCTGTTGGACCTGATATCAATCTTCAGACTCTGGCAAGAGGAACAAATGTAGTTGGTCTTGAATCTCAATCAAGGGATGTTATTGATCTCCATGCCAAGATGTTTGCAAAACATGGTATTTCAACTATTCGTAACTTCGATGCTCTTAATGATGTTAATAACCTTATCTACTCCGGAGAAAGAATTGTAGCAGCCGGAGCAAAACACGAAGTATGTGTAACAATGATGGAACTTCCTCCTGGAGCAACAGGAGCACATGATCCTGATTTTTATATGGGAGTTCTTCGTAATATAATGGATGCAGGCATAAAGTATGACTCTGTCTGTTTTAAAGATGCTTCAGGAACTTCTGCTCCTGCAAAAGTATATGAAACCATTAAACAGGCAAGAGCTCTTCTTGGTGAGACTGCCAGAATTGTTTTCCATAGCCACGAAACTGCTGGAACCAGCATTATTACCTACAAAGCAGCAATTGAAGCAGGAGCTAACCAGATAGACCTTTCCATGGCACCTGTTTCGGGTGGTACAAGCCAACCGGATATTGTAACTATGTGGCATGCATTACGAGGTACTGATTATGATCTAGGTATTGATATAGATAAAATTATGAACGCAGAAGAAGTATTCAAAAATTGCATGAAAGATTATTTCATGCCGCCGGAAGGAAAAAAGGTTGAACCTCTAATGCCTTTTTCTCCAATGCCCGGAGGAGCTCTTACAGCAAATACCCAGATGATGCGTGATAATGGAATTATGGATAAATACCATGATGTTACAGCCGCTATGGGTGAAGTAATCGAAAAAGGTGGATATGGAACTTCTGTTACACCTGTATCACAGTTCTATTTCCAGCAGGCATTTAACAATGTAATGTTTGGTTCATGGAAAAAAATTGCTGATGGTTATGGGAAAATGGTACTGGGATACTTTGGAAAAACTCCTGTTGCACCGGATCCTGAAATTATGAAGCTGGCAGAAAAACAGCTTGGTCTAAAACCAACAACAAAAATTCCAGTAGATATAAATGATGCAGATCCTGAAAAGGGAATTAAAATTGCGACAAAACGTCTGAAAGATGCGAATTTACCAGTAAATGATGAAAATATTTTTATATCTGCAACTTGTAAAGAAAAGGGTATTACATTCCTCCAGGGTAATGCAAAAATTGGTGTTAGAAAAATTGACACTACAGCAGAGAAAGAAGAAACAGTAGCAGCTAAATCATCAGTGAAAGCACCTACAGACTTTACAGTTAAAGTAAATGCAAATGAATATAATGTAGAGATGAAAGGGAATAAAGCCATTGTTAATGGAGTGGAATATAATATTTCTGTAAAAGAAGGACTCAGTGCTAAACCAGTGCTAAAGTCAATACAAAAATCAGCTCAGCCCGCTCCTGTCAAAGCCACTCCGGCAAAACCAGCAACAGCACCCGTTCCCGGAGGTAAAAAAAGCATAGAAGCTCCTCTACCGGGTATTGTACTTAAAATTCTTAAGAATGTTGGTGACAGAGTAGAAGAAGATGAAGTTGTTATGATTGTCGAATCTATGAAAATGGAAACTGAGATAAACGCCCCATCTTCCGGAACTATAAGTGAACTTCCAATTAAGGAGAACAGTCAGATTGTAGCTGGAGATACTCTTGTAGTAATAACTGCAGATGCATCCACAGCTCCTGCTGCAGCTCCAAAAATAATTCCTGCAGCAAAAACAGCTACTGTGAAAAAAGTAGCTCAGCCAGTTAAAGCTGCACCTGTTGCAAAAAAAGCACCAACTCCTAAACCTGAAACTCCAGCAGTGGCAGCATCAGGAGGGCAGCAGGTTACAATAGAAGCTCCCCTTCCCGGACTTGTACTAAAAATGGTTAAAAAGGTTGGAGATAGTATAGAAGAAGATGAAGTTGTTATGATTGTTGAATCCATGAAAATGGAAACTGAAATTAATTCCACCGCTACAGGAACTATCACAGATATTCCTGTTAAAGAAGGTGATCAAATTACTGCCGGCGATACGCTTGCAGTAATTAATTAGGGAGAATTAAAAATGAATGTATTAGACTCCTTGTTAGCTTTTTGGAGCCAGTCCGGTGTAGTTAATTTTACATGGCAGCAGGCAATTATGATTCTTGTTGGTATTCTTTTAGTGTATCTTGCAATTAAAAAAGGGTTCGAGCCTCTTTTATTGCTTCCAATAGGATTTGGTGCTATTTTGGCAAATATTCCTGTAGCACATATTGCAGGCCCTGAAGGATTTTTAGGCATAATTTCCAGCTTTGGTATTTCAAACGGACTTTTCCCATTGCTCATCTTTATGGGTGTTGGGGCTATGACAGATTTCGGACCATTAATTGCAAACCCTAAAACTGCTTTGCTGGGTGCAGCCGCCCAGTTTGGTATTTTCACAACACTCCTGGGAGCCCTGGCTCTTTCAAAATATGCAGGATTCGATTTTGATCTTTATGATGCTGCAGCAATAGGAATTATTGGTGGTGCAGATGGACCAACAGCTATTTTTGTAGCAAGAAAACTGGCACCGGACCTCCTTGGTGCCATTGCTGTTGCTGCTTATTCATACATGGCTCTGGTTCCTATAATACAGCCTCCTTTAATGAGACTGTTTACAACAGAACATGAACGTAAAATTAAAATGCAGCAGCTTAGACATGTAACAAAAGCAGAAAAGATTGTTTTCCCACTTGCTGTTCTTGGTTTGTGTATTATCCTCCTGCCGGAAGCAACTCCTCTTATAGGAGCCTTGATGTTTGGAAACCTGGCAAAAGAAAGCGCTGTGGTGGATCGATTATCAAATACAATGCAAAATGCACTGATGAATATTGTTACCATTCTTCTGGGTCTTGGTGTCGGGTCAAAACTTGCTGCAGAAAAATTCCTAAGAATAGAAACAATTGGAATTCTTATTCTGGGATTGGTCGCTTTTTCTATAGGAACTATAAGTGGTATTCTAATAGCAAAACTTATGAATACTCTGTCAAAGAATCCGATTAACCCATTAATTGGTGCTGCTGGTGTTTCAGCTGTTCCAATGGCGGCAAGGGTCGCAAATAAGGTTGGTCAGGAAGCAAATAAACACAACTACCTTCTTATGCATGCTATGGGACCAAATGTTTCAGGTGTTATAGGGTCTGCAGTTGCTGCCGGTGTTCTAATGGCAGTTGTACCGCTGTTCGGATAGGAACCGCACGTAGAGACGCCCTATAGGGCGTCTCTACGCGATATTTAATTATCACAATGCTCATGATCCCCGTGGTCATGACCCCAATGCTCAATTTCCCAGTCTTCTGCCATTCTAATATCTAAAATTTCAGCCTGAACCTTAAGAGTTTCTCCTGCAAGAGGATGATTCTTATCTACTAAAACTTTATCACCCTTAATTTCAACAATTGTAATAATTGCATCACCGTCTTCATCCTCTACATCAAACTCCATCCCTTTTTCAAGTTTAACATCTTCAGGAAAATCATCTTTATCAATTTCCTCAACATATTCATCTTTCTTAATACCAAAACCATCTTCAGGTGGAATTACAATATCAATAGAAGCTCCTTTTTCTAAACCTTCCAGTGCTTTTTCAACTCCAGGAAGCATTTCCCCTATTCCATGAAGATATTCATACTCTCCATCTATTTTTGAACTTTCCAGAACCTCTCCAGTATGATCCATCATGACATATTCTATTTTAACTATAGAATTTTTAGTTACTTTCATATACTACCTTTATTTACAGTTCTTCAACTGAATGCTGTTCATTTGCCCTTACAATTTTACGGGCAAGCAATTTTGAAAGGAATATACCATAATGGGGGTATTTCTTCATTACCTGAACAAAAGATTTTCTTGATATTTTGATTAATTTTCCTGTTTCTTCTGCAACTACAGCAGCACTCCTGCGATTATTTAAAAGAAAAGCCATTTCACCCATAAACAGATCAACAGGACTTAGAGATCCAACAACCTTTTTATTATGCAAAACCTGATACCTTCCGCTTGCAATATAATAAAGGAAGTTTCCCTTTTCTCCTTCCTGGAAAACAATATCACCTTTTTTTGGGAATATTACTTCCTCGCCGGAAAACCCTTCCGGAGTTTTTCTAATTACTGAATCATCATGTTTTACTGTAGTTTTAACTTCATTTCCAATATCATTATAGACCACAGATTCGGTAAATGCTTCTGCCATTATGATTCCACGACCATGCTGAGCCAAAGGATCATCATCCTCCACTTTCTGCTTAATTTTTGATACATCAAACCCTTCGCCTTCATCACGTATACTAAAAACAGTACTCTCTATTGATGAATCCCATTCAAAATGAACTCTTTTAGCAGCAATTACAGGATCTTCACATTTTTCTGAAACAAGATCTATTACACTGCGGCCGCTTTGTAAAAAGTCTGTTTTTTCATCATAACTTATACCACAATGACCATGCTCTATCCCATTGACAATGAGTTCTGATAAAGAAAGCTGCAGATGCATTTTATTTTCTGGTTTAAGATAGCCCTTCTGCACTAAATTTGTTACTGCAATACCGGCATAGATAGAAACTGCAAGAATATCATTATCTATAGTAAAAGAACCTGATGAATGCTCCATAAAATGACTGTATAAATCTTTCTGATATATTAATTGCCAATTTTCTGTAATTATTTTGACACTTTTAACTATATGACTACTAATTCTGGAATAATCGAGCATAACAAGAACATTTAAATCCTTCATCTCCTCCATTAATTCCTGTTCATTTTGTGTTGAACCATCATATAAACCTATTATACCAAAACTATGGAGCCATGAATCTTTTTTAACCTGATTAGTCATAGATTTATAAGAAACACGTGAATCACCAAAATTAAGAATAATTATTTCAGGTAGATCAAAGTTCAAAGATTCCAATATTTTTTTTTCACTGGCCATCATTACCATTGGGAAATCGTAACACCTCTCTCTTCGAAAAGCGTTTTCTATTTTATTTTTTATTTCCTGATCAGAATTTATCAGAACAATTAAACTCATTTTTTATATCTCCTAAAAAAAGCCGAACCCTTATTCTAGGTTCGGCTTTTTTTACTTTAATAAGTAGAGCTTTTTGCGCTATATCACATTTGATTTTTAAAATACTTCTTCTCTAATAGAAAACTATTACCTGGCGCAAAAACTTCCTGTAGGATAAATTCAAACTCATTTGTCCAGATATTTTGCGACAAAGGCCTCTGCATTCTGAATAGAACCTCCAGCTGCACCTTTTACAACATTATTCACAAGAAGAGCAAACCCTATTCTGTTCCCCTGTTTTTTTAATCGTCCTGTAAAAACAGTCATTCCTGCAGGAACTCCATAGAAAGCCTGCTTTGTCTGAGGAAGATTTTCCTGAGGATCGTACTCTATAGGAAGAAGAGGTGTTGAAGGTAAATGATCAATACCATTAGCAGAATTATTCCATGCATCAATAACATCAGGAAGCTCAACATGTTGTTCAAATTCAACCCAAACTGTTTCCAGATGACCAAACATTATAGGAACACGTACGCAGAATGGGAAAATCTCAGTTTCAACAGACAGAATCTTTTTAAACTCAATAATCATCTTTTCTTCTTCAGATCCTATATATGGAATAACATTGTTAGTAATATCCAATGCTGATAATCCAGGATGCCCTGCACCACTTACAGATTGATAAGTAGATACTGAAAGATCTTTTATTCCAAATTTCTTTAAAGGAGCCATTGCAACAGCTAAACCAGTTGTTGAACAATTGGCATTAGTAACTATAAATCCTTTTTCAGGATAACCCTGTTTTTCAATCCAGCTTAAGGCTTCTATATTAGCTTCTGGAATCATTATGGGAACATCTTTTTTATATCTCATAGCTGCAGCATTTGAAAAAACTGCAAATCCAGCTTCAATTAATAAAGGCTCAACTTTCTCTGCTACTGGATTAGGCAGGGCTGAAAAAACAATCTGAATCCCTTCAGCTTTCATCGCTTCTATATCAAAACTTTGTATAGTTATTTCCTGTATATTTTTTGGTATTTCCATAGGAAGAATCCAATGAACATCATTTCCATACTTCTTTCCAACTCTGGATTCAGAAGCACTTATCCGTGTAATATCAAACCAGGGATGATCGGATAGCATCCACATAAACACCTGTCCGACTGCACCTGTAGCCCCCAAAAGTGCTGTTTTAATTTTAGTCTCTCTTCTAAATTCATCTTTTCTAGGATTGCTAATCATGTAATACTCCTT
>JAOZPU010000150.1 GCA_029932585.1 Spirochaetia bacterium
ATGATATAACTGCAGATGATATTGCCGCTATTGAACAGGCTTTTGCAGATGCTGACTATGATGCTCCTACCCTTTCAGCAGATGGGTTTCTTGTTTCCTCAGATTCTGTAGGAGGCTCCTTCCGGGCTTTTGCAGGGCTTTCAGTTAATCTGTTTGTTTTAAAGTTGGATCTAAATGCTATGTATAATGTAGATACTGCATCATTTGGTGGTGGCGTAAATGCGAGAATTGCTTTCTAAAGCAATTTTATTAAATTAGCAGTAATGCTTAAAAAACCGTAGGAGTTAAAGCCTGCGGTTTTATTATTTATGAAGTGATATTTATAATTGACCAACCCAATAATTTGGTTTCCTATGTGTATGAGCAATGGCAATAATAAATATATGATCTTCTTCATTAGAATAAAGAATTTTATAAGGAAATCTGGGTAGTATACATTTCCTTATCTCATCTTTCTCAAAAGGCCAGGACAAAGGGAATTGAATAATTCTTGTTATACTCTCTTTAATTGAAAGTTTAAATCTCTTTCCAAGACCTGCCTGCTGGAATTCGTAGTACGATACTGCATCTTCCAGTTCCAGTTTTGCTAATTCAGAGAATATGACTTCCATTTTTTCAGTCATTAAAAATTTCAGACATAGGAAAACCTTTCAATTTTCCTATTCTGTAAGCCTGAAGCCTGGCAACCGCCTCGTTGCCCCATATTTCATCAATTTCTTTATCGGGATGATCAAGACTGCTTAAAATTCCCTCAACTATTAAAAACCTATCCTGAGGCTTTAGAGTAAGAACCTCTTTTAATAATTCCTGACTTTTCATAGTGTAAATATACTACACTATTAGATCAAAAGGAATATAACAAATATTATTTCAGAGCTTCTTTCTTAAAATTAACAACCCAATCCTGTATTTCTGCAACCTTAATTTTCAGTTTTTCTCCAGTAGCCCTAATCTTAACCTCAACCATTCCCTCAGCAAGAGTTTTAGATCCAATAATTATCTGCAGGGGGTAACCAATTAGGTCTGCATCATTAAACTTAAAACCAGCCCTTTCATTTCTGTCATCAATGGCAACATCAATTCCCAGATCCATAAACCATTTATACAGAGTGTTTCCTACATTTACTACATCTTCATCTTTTAGCTGAAGAGGCATCACCAGTACTTCGTAAGGTGCAATTGCCATTGGCCATACTATTCCAGCTTCGTCATGGTTCTGTTCTATTGCTGCTGCAAGAGTTCTACCAACACCTATTCCGTAACATCCCATTACTGCTGGAACCTGTTTTCCATTACGATCAAGAAAATTACAGCTCATAGATTCACTGTACTTGGTTCCAAGATAGAAAACCTGACCGACCTCAATCCCTCTGTGTTCTTCCAGTTTCCCTTCATCACAAACAGGGCATGGTTCTCCAGGTAGTGCATGAATAAAATCACCCATTTCTTCAACTTTATAATCTCTTTCAAAATTAACACCAGTCAAATGGTAATCTGTTTTATTTGCCCCACAGATCATATTAGGGAATTCCTGTATACCCCGGTCTGCTGCTATTTTAATCTGTTTTTTTAGTCCTACTGGTCCGGCAAATCCAGTTTTTGCTCCTGTTATCTCTTCTACAGTTTTATCATCAGCTAAGTGAACAACATTTGCATTAAAAAAGGCCTGTATTTTTGCCTCATTAACCTCTTTATTTCCCGGAACAAGTATTAGAACAGCTTCTTCATCAATCATATAAACAAGAGATTTTATAAGTTCCTCAGGTTTCTTACCAAGGAAAGCTGTTACTTCTTCAATACTTTTCTGATTTGGAGTATGTACTTCTTCAAGGGGAGTGAAAATTGAACTATCTGTTTTGAATTGTCTTTCTTTAACTGCAGCTTTTTCTTCATTTGCAGCATAGTCACAATGACTGCAGCTTAGTATTCCGTCTTCTCCGGATTCTGCGAGTACCTGGAATTCATGGCTTTTATCTCCACCAATAGCACCTGTAGCTGCATCTACTGCTTTAAATTTCAGGCCGCATCTGTTAAAAATATCTGTGTATGCTTCGTACATTAACTGATAGTTTTCCATAGATTTTTCAACACTTTCATCGAAGCTGTAGGCATCTTTCATTATAAATTCTCTACCACGCATAAGGCCAAACCTTGGTCTTATTTCATCTCTGAATTTACTTTGAATCTGATAGAGGTTCCAGGGAAGTTGTTTGTAACTTTTAAGGTTTTTTCGGACCATATCTGTAATAACTTCTTCATGGGTAGGTCCAAGACAGAAATCACTATCTTTTCTGTCTTTAAATCGAAGTAGTTCTGCACCATAGTAATCCCACCGGCCACTTTCTCTCCATAGTTCTGCAGGCTGTACAATTGGCATCAATACTTCCTGGCAACCCTTTTTTTCCAGTTCTTCTCTTATTATTGCTTCAATTTTTCGAAGACTTCGCAGAGCCATTGGCAGATAATTATATATTCCACTGGCAAGCTTCTGGATCATACCGGCACGAAACATAAGCTGATGGCTTACAACCTGAGCTTCCTTTGGTACTTCTTTCATTGTTTTTAGAAATGCGTTACTTAACCTCATAATTTTCTCCCTTGGCTGCATGGGCGAGCAGTCAACTTGTTGACGACCAGCCTCTGGATGTAGAAGAACATTATTCTAAATAGATAAGAGAATCAAGCAGAACTGTTCACTGCTAACTGTTTATTGTATAATCCTTTCATGACACGGACAATACTTTTTTATACAGCAATGTGGGTTCCAATAGTTTTAGGATCTCCAATTGCACTTGTTTATATTCTTCTTGTAAAACTTGGACTAGGGCGATTTTTTGAAGGCTTTATTCATTTCTTTTCATCAAAATGGGCTAAAATGGTTCTAAAGACAACTGGATCGACTATTACAATAGAGGGTCTGGAAAAAATACCCAATGAAAAAGGTCTTTGTTTTGTAGGTAATCACCAGAGTGCAATTGATATTCTTATTGTTCTTTCTGTTTTACCTGTTACAGTAGGTTATATTGCAAAAAAGCAATTGCTCTATTACCCCTTTCTTAATCTATGGATAGTAGCTCTTCGAAGTGCTTTTATTGATCGTGGAAATATTAAAAAAGCATTACGTTCGATCGAAAAAGGAATTGAGTTTATAAAAAAGGGGAACTCCATGATAATTTTCCCTGAAGGTACCAGAAGTAAAAGTGATACTATGGGAATTTTTAAAAGAGGAAGCCTTAAACTTGCAACAAGGGCAGGGGCAACTATAATTCCAGTGACAATTAGTGGTTCATGGCATGCATGGGAAGAGAATCTTAGAATAGGTCCTGCTGATATTAAGTTTACAGTTCATGAGGCTGTACCTACCAAAGATATCTCTTCTGATGATAGAAAAGCTCTTGGCGGTAAACTTAGTAAGATAATTAGTGGTGGGTTAGTATAATTTAGCATTTTTATTTTAAAAAGTTTTGCCAATTTTAAATATGGCCGATAATATAAACATAATGGTAGATGTAGTATTTGATTGTAATCTATGTGAACTCGAAGCAACAGACAAGTTTAATGCCATCAAAGAACTGACTTCAAAAACAAAATCATTAAAAATGTTGTCCCACCCTGATAAATTTCAGGAAAGTGTAATTAAAAGAGAAGAAAATATGAGTACAGGCCTTGGAAAAGGTGTTGCTATAGCTCATGGAAACTGTTCTAAAAATGAAAAGTTAATAGTTGCTTTGGGGGTGTCTCATAAGGGGATAGAATTTGATGCAATAGATCAAAAACCTGTACATATCCTGTTTCTTGTTGCTAACCCACCGGATTCACAAAAAGAGTATCTTCAAATATTATCAACAATTGTTGGTCTGTTACGGAATGAATCTTTTCGTAGATCTTTGTTAAAATCTAATGATCCTGTTTCAATGAATACACGTTTACGTAACTCTTTAAATCTGTCAAACTAATGTTATGATAAAAGATAATCACTATTTTCAACTTCTTGAAAAGCTTTACAAAGAATCACCGGAACTTAAGATATCGGCAAAAGATAAGATTGTAATATTTAGTGATCTTCATATGGGCGATGGGCGGTCCATGGATGATTTTCATAGAAATTCACAGTTGTTTTTAACTGCTCTAAAAAAATATTATTTTAAAAATAATTATATATTGGTACTAAACGGAGACGTTGAAGAATTACATAGGTATCAGCTTAATAGAATAAAGAAGCAATGGAAGGAAGTTTACGAAATATTTTGTCAATTTTATGAGAAAAACAGGTTGTATAAGATATATGGCAATCATGATTCCCGGCTGTTTGGTTACAAAGAGAGCGAGCTTGGTTGTCCTACATTAAAGTCCCTTACTCTTAAAATGAAAGATAAAGAATTATTTATCTTTCATGGTCATCAAGCTTCCTTTTATTACAATACTTTCGATGATTTAATGAGTCTGGCACTGAAATTTGTCGCAGTCCCCTTAAGGATAAAGAGTTATTCGGTTGCGCATAATAATATGAAAAAATCACATATTGAAAAAATGGCTTATGATTTTGCAAAAAGAAAAAAAATAATTTCTATTATAGGTCATACTCATAGGCCTCTTTTTGAATCAAGATCAAAACTGGATACTCTAAAATTCAGGATGGAATCTCTTTTAAGAGAATTTCCAAATGCAAGTCGTAAAAATAAAGTTATTTTGGAAAGTGATATAAAGCAATGTAAAAATGAAATTGAAAGGCATGCCAATAGAAGAGGTAAAGAACATTCTATAAGTACCCTTTATAGTGAAGATATAATAGTTCCATGCGTTTTTAATTCCGGCAGTGTTATAGGAAAAAGAGGTATGACTTCCATTGAAATTACAGAGGGGAATATATCCCTTATTCACTGGTATGGCCCAGACATTGATAAAAAATATATAAAAGAAGATATCGATTATTTAATGAAACTTGAAGGAACAGATTATACCCGTCATATTCTTAAACATGATTCTTTGGATTATATCTTTACCCGAATCCGCCTTCTTTCATAGAATTATTCCCTGTACAGTCGCAAGGCGTATGTTTCTTTCATATTTTTTTAAAGATGATAAAGCAGCGGTACAAGAAAAGGCACCAGCAAAGAAAGCACAATCCCATGCCCCAATGCCAAAGATACATATTCTGTACCACAGGATCTCTCTATAAGGGGTAGTGTAACATCCATACTGGTAGCCCCTGCTATTCCTATAGATACAAGGGAAAATCTTGTGCGTCCCAGAAGGGGAATAATAATAAGAGCAATTGTTTCCCTAAATAAATTAATCATAAAACCGGCTGATCCCAGTACAGGATTTCCCATATCTGTAATTAAAACGCCCGATAGAGTATACCATCCAAATCCAGCAGCCAGAGATAGAGATTCCCCAGGGCTAAGATTGAAAAAACCTCCAATAGCCAAACCTCCAAGTAAAGAGCCTATTGCCGTGCTTAAGGGGAGGAGGAGTAGAGAGACGCGATAAATTGCATCTTTACTTCTACTTTTTGTTTCTTTTTTATTTGTAATAATCTGTATCCCAATCAAAAAAAGAAGTAAATAAAGCAGCCATGTTGTGATATTTCCATTAACTAATTTTGAAACCGGTATAAACAATCCTGAGACAATTCCTGTTATCATTATAGAAAGCAGATAAACAGGTTCCTTAAGATGGTGTAATAGGTGAATTTTTTCTTTATGGGGTTCAGGTTTATGAATAATTTTTCTTAAAAGAAAAAGTGTAAAAAGAACAGCTAAAGATGTTCCTATTACAGTTGCAACTGCAAAAGAAACTGAAATTAGTCCAATCTCCAAAAGCTTCTGCCCAATATTTTCAATTACCCCAATACGAACACCCATAAAAAACAGCATTACAGATAGGGTAAGGAGAACAATTCTATCCAGGTATTTTAAGGATTTAATAATTTCTAATTTCCCAAGAGCAATTCCCATAAGGAGAAAGAGGAATATAGGTATTAGGGTTGTTAGTGTTTGCATGTAGGATTTTATATCAGATCGATATGTTGTTTACAATAGGATCTACCCAATCCCCCTGTCTTCGTAGAGACAGCACGGCGTGCGTCTCTGGCTCTGGCATAAAAACAATAGCCAATAACAATCAATTACGGATATCCAGTATTACCCCAGAAGTTACAGCATCTTTCCCTGAAGCAAAATAGATGTTTTCCCCATATATACATGATATAGGGAGAATAAAATGTCATTATACAAAAATAAATACAGAATTGAATCTGCCCGGTTGAAAAATTGGGATTATTCATCAAATGGATATTATTTCATTACAATATGTACAAAATACAGAAAACATTTGTTTGGATATATTAAAAATGGTGAAATGAAATTATCAAAAATCGGGAAAATTGTTTTACAATACTGGCAGGAAATACCAAATCATTTTCCAATTGTGAAATTGGATGAATTTATATTTATGCCGGATCATATGCATGCAATAATAATGATCGGTGACCATACAATGGAAATACCAAATTTGGGCATAATTATCAATCAATATAAACGTAAATGTACAATTGAATCACGAAAAATTGACCCTACTTTCGGCTGGTTGCCTCGGTTTCATGATCATGTAATCCGAAACAATGGTGAATTAAACAGAATACGTGATTACATAAAAAACAATCCCCTTAATTGGAAAGAAGATAATCTTTACACGGGATAACATTTGTAAAGACGCCCTATTAGGGCGTCTCTACGGGGATGATACACATATACGGGGATGATACACATATACGGGGATGATACACA
>JAOZPU010000151.1:0-3970 GCA_029932585.1 Spirochaetia bacterium
GGGTTGCTTTAGGTGGAGCTACATTTGATTATATTTACGCATTGGCTGGTATTTTTGGTGTAATAATGATGATTGTTTATTTTAAAGATATTTTTATGACAAAAAACAATATGTAATTAATCTGAGTACTAGAGATATAAGGAGATAGAATGAATCAGAGTCAGAATTTCAGAGAAAAAGTACTTAGCAGATGGGCTGGCTGGTCAATTGAAAACTGGGGCAAAGCACTCCTAATTGCTCTGGCAATCACTGTACTGCTGGGATTTGGTATTTCCAGATTGAGAATGGAAATGACCTTTTACTCGATGCTTCCTGATAAATCGAATCAGGTTAGAGATTTAAAAAATATCGTCGAAAACTTTTCCTATGCTTCCGCTGTTCTTGTTGTGGTAGATGGACGATCGATAGATGACCCCGTAGAAGCTGAAAAAACTGTCAAACAAACCATTGATGCAATAACTCTGGAATACTCGAATGATCTTTATAACCCATATATTGCCAGTGTCATTGGAAAAGTTGATATGAATTTATTCAAAGAACATGGTTTGATGCTTACTAAAATGGATGACCTTGAGAGGTTGAAGCGTTCATACAGTGATCTTAATCTTGTACCCCTGTTAAAGCATATTAATGATGATTTTGAAGCCGAATATTCGGGAAACAGCGATAAACTAGCAGATGAAGAGACTCAAGCTGTCAGTCAGTTCAGAGGGCTGGGGGAGCTTCTTAAACTAATTGAACAAGCAGCGGAAGGGCAGGAAGTCTCTGATTCGAAACTGGATGAGGTTCTGGATTCCTATATGTTCGGAGACCCGTACATAATGAGTAATGATAACAGAATGGGGCTTATAATTGTTCAGCCTACTTTTACTATGAACGATATACAGATTTTGCAGCCTGGGGTTGATACTATAGAGATCGGAGCAAAAAAAATAGCTTTCAGGGCGGGTATTAAAGCAGGGTTAACAGGAATTACAACAGTTGGAAGAGACGAAATGGTAACATCCGGTCAGGGGCTTGCTGTTTCCTCAATTCTGTCACTTTTACTAATTCTGGGACTCCTTGTTCTGGTTTTTAGAATGTTCTCTGTACCTATAATATCAGGAATTCCTCTTATTACCGGAATACTCTGGACAGTGGGTTTAAGCGGCTTCATTATTCATAGATTAAACATTATGACAGCGATGTATATTGTGGCTCTTTTAGGGCTTGGTATCGATTATGCCATTCATCTTCTTTCCGGGTATATTCAGGAGAGGGATGGAGGTTCAGATTTTAAGACAGCAGTAGAACAGTCTCTTATAAAGAGCGGCGCAGGTATTATAACCGGGGCTCTTACAACTTCTGCGGCTTTTTTTGCTCTTACAATTGCAAAATCCGGCTTGATTAAAGAGCTTGGATTTGTAGCTGGGCTGGGTATTTTAAGTGAGCTGGCGGCTATGTTAATAATGATACCTCCTTTACTAGCCTACAGGGAACATCGTTTAATTAAAAAGGGAAAGAAAGATCATAGGATTTTTTCGAAGATTAAAATTAAATCTGATGCTGCTTCAGGGATTGGAAAACTTCTGGTAAAGGCTCCTCTCTTAATTGCGATAGTAATGTCACTAATAATAATCTCTTTTTCTTTCAAAGCCGGGGATGTCAGTATTCAGGATAACCTTTTGGAGATGGAAGCAAAGGGTCTTGAATCGGTTCACTTAAATGATGTGATGATTAAGGAATTCGGTATGGCTCCGGATGGTCTCATGATTATTTCTTCTGATCTTGATGAAGTAAAGGAGTTGAGCGATAAACTTGATAAACTTTCCTCTGTAAAGTCTGTGGAATCTATTTCAGATTTTTATGTGACAGAAAATGAATATGCGGAAAGAGGAAGTTTTTTGCAGCATTTTGTATCTGAACTTGACGATGGTGCACCATCTGGAACTGTAGATTCTGAAGGGCTTTTGGATGAACTCTACAGGCTTGAAACAAATCTGATGGAGATGGGAGATCTTGCCTATCTTGGAAACATGGACAGACTGGTACATACCCTTGGAGATATTACTGGAATTGATGAAGATGGTGTAAAAACAAGAGAAACAAGCTTTGACCGGCTTTTTACCATTCTGGAAGAAAATCCAAATGCTGGAACTTCCGGATCTATGGAAAACCTGCAGAACGCAATTTATAATAATATGGACCAGAAGCTCCGGACAATGTCCTCCACCGGGAAAATAAGTCTTGATATGCTTCCGACAAATATAAAGGATTCTTTAATCTCAAGGGATGGAAAGTCTTTCCTTATTTCCATAAGTCCCACTCAGAGCCCCTGGGAGGGAGAATACAGGGATATTTTTACTAGTCAAATGAATACAGTTACAGATAAAGGTACAGGCATGATACTTGTGGCGGATCAGATGAACATAATGGCCAGACAGGACGGCAGAACTGCTTCAATATTTGCTGTATTTGTAGTGTTTCTAATACTTGTTGCAGATTTTAGAAATATTAAGCTGGCTTTAATTACCATACTTCCTCTTATGGGTTCGTTTTTGACTTTATTTGGAATTATGGCTGTAACAGGAATAAAATTTGATTTTGTTAATATTATTGTTGTGCCTTTGCTTATAGGTATAGGTATTGATGATGCAGTCCATATAAGTCACAGGTATCTTAGAGAAGGGAAGGGTAAAATGGATCTGGTTATAGCAAGAACAGGTACGGCTCTGCTAATGACAACCCTTACTACAGTTTTTGGTTTTGCTTCTTTTATACCTTCTATTATGCGGGCAATGAGAAGTACTGGAATTGTCCTCTCTCTTGCTATGGCTATTGCATTTCTTTATTCAGTATTCTTTCATTCTGCAGTACTTATAATTGTCACAGAGAAATTGGGTTGGAATATTAAACCATGGAGAAGGAGGATAAAATGAAAAAAACATTATTAGGCATATTATTGCTGACAGTTTTTAGTTTAGGATTTCTTGCTGCCCAGACAGCACAGGAAATTGTAGATAAAGCAGATGCAGCCTTTCAGGCTGACAGGGTTTATAGTACCAGTAGAATGACAGTATATAAATCCGGGGAAGCCCAGCCTGTACAGGAAATGGAGAGTTATACTATGGAGAAGGGGGGTAAAACTTATTCTCTGTCCATTTATACTGCGCCCAGGAGAATGAAAGGAACAGCAAATCTTATGATTGAAGATGATCTCTGGGTAAGATTTGGTTCTACAGGAAGAACCCGGAAGTTAAGTAGTTCTGCAAAAAAGAACTCTGCCGGAGGAACTGACTTTTCATACGCAGATATGGGGGACGGAGGACAGGGGCTTTCTGAAAAGTATATTCCCAGACTGGCAGGGGAGGAGACTATTGAAGGTGAACAATGTTTTGAGATTGAACTTTTAGCTCAAAATTCTGATACACCTTATGAAAAGATGGTTGTATTCATCACTAAAGACAACTACAGATACATAAAAATCGACTATTTTGAAAGTAATGCCAATGTAAAGAGCATGACTTTTTATGATTATAAAACAGTTAACGGTACGGATTATCCTTTTCGTTATATTATGGAGAATCATACAAAGCCATCTAAAACAGAGGTGGTGGTAGATATTTTTGAAATAGACAGCAGCAGAGTTAAAGACAGGTTTTTTACTACAGGCTATCTTGAGAGCATAAGGTAGAGGGGGGCGGCTTATGAAAAGGATTCTTTTTTTTAATATCATAATGGCAGTTATACTGCTGCCCATATTTGCCCAGGCGGATTTTTCGGGATCTGCAGATATCACATTTATTGGTAATATTCCTGAGTCCGATGGATATGAGAGTTTGTTGAATCCGGGGAATATACTTGATATTCAGGATTTTGCGATGATGCCTTCACTTATTGCTAAACTGGATGCAGGAGATGAGAAAACAAGTTTTTCTGCATGGTTTTCTATGAAGGAATATCCTATTGGTCAGGGGTTGTTAGCAGCTGC
>JAOZPU010000151.1:4070-6778 GCA_029932585.1 Spirochaetia bacterium
CCGCTAAAGAATCCGGCAGACCCGGATGCAGATCTGAGAGGTGTTGATGCCTTTGTTTTAAAAACCTACCTGGGACACTTTGCAGCTCTTAAGGTTTATGCCCTGGCTCCACAGGACCTTCTTGTAACCGGTCTTGATTATGAAGAGATCAAACCAGGAGGGGAGTTAACTCTGAATTTATCGGGTATGGAATTAAAATTGTCAGGCCTATGGGATTATGACAATAATGAAGGAAGTGATGCTTACACTCCTGCTGCAGGTGCTGCTTTCATGTTGGATTTTTTTGGTATAGGAGTGTATGGAGAAGGGGCTGCAAGAAAAGGAAGTCGAAACTATACTCCTGATGGAGCTTCCAGGGAAACAGATTGGCTTTACTCAGGTCTTGCAGGTATTGAGTATACTTTTAAGTCTGAACTATATGCTGTTGTTGAATATTTTTATAATGGTGAAGGTTTTAATGAATCTGAGAGAGCAGATTTTCAAACAGCTCTTTCCATTCCAACTTATAATTTGTTAAGTACGTATTCCCCTGGCTACTTTGCAGAACATTATATACTGGTAAATCTAATGCAGCCATTCTATGATATTGATACAGTTATCAATTTTTCTGCTCTATATTCTCCAGACTCAGGCGCATTAACTGTAATGCCTTCTATTGATTATTCTTTTTCGGGTAACTTTAGTATGAACTTAGCCTATACAGGAATGTTTGATTTTGGGGATAATGATTTTAATGAAATAACTGCTTTGCCGGTCAGGCATATTGTTAGTACAGTTTTTACTTATAGTTATTAATTGAGAAATTCAGAGGAAGCCTATAGCTCAGCATACCTGGGATAGTTGCTTTCCTTTAAAACTTTTGGATGTGTTATTAAGACCTTTGCCAGACGCTGGGCCATATTGTCGCTAATGGGACGGGTTCCGTTTTCCATAGCTGAAATACTGGTCTTATTTGTGTTAATTTCGTTGGCAAGCTGTTCCTGGGTAAGGGATGCTTCTTTACGGAGAGCTGTAAGCATTTTTGCGGGATGCATGGACGAATATGCTGCCTTTGCCTCGGCAACAGCCATTTCGTCGGTATATTCCTTATCAGGAATTTCTTCGTATATTTTGGCATTAGGAAAAGATTCCTTCAGCATCTTTCTAAGAATTTCAGGATCCCCCCCGGGAAGGTTTTCAACAAACATTTTAATATGGTGCGCTTTCTCTACTACCAACATAATTTACCTCTATTTCCAGATTGTTTATATTCCTGTTATTAATCCAAACTGCAATCCAATTCCGGTTTAGATGACAATGATAAGTAACTTTGCCAAGTCTGGAATAATTTGGCCATTCAGGCTGCACAGGGCCATTTTTCTCCAGATCACATTTTAAATTGTAAAAGATGGACTTTACAGCTTCAGGACATCTTCTGAATGATTTCTTTCCTTTGTTACTTAATGTTACCCTATAGGCCATATTATAAGTTATCATAATTTTGATAACATTTCAATATGTATTTTTGTGTTAATTTTATCACTTTTCCACTGGGGCTGCTCTGGAAAGATGGAATAATTATTGACTAATAGACAAATAAGTACTAAATTAAAACCATATTTAAGTACTAAAATTATCCTGTATTTTGGAGGAGATTAAATGAATTCTGTTTTAGCAAACTGTTCAGTAAGCATATCAGAATTAAAAAGGAACCCAAGTGCCCTTATCGATCAGGCAGAGGGGGCACCAATTGCTATTCTCAATCACAATAAACCTACTGCCTATCTTATTCCTGCAGAAACTTATGAAGAACTGATGGAGAAAGTGGAAGATTATCATCTTGGAGTTATTGTCAAAAAGAGACAAAACGAGAAAAATTCAGGTATCCATATAGATATTGATGATTTATAATTTAAAATTTCTCCCAACTGCTCTTAAAGAATGGAAAAAACTTGATAATAGTATTCAGAAACAATTAAAAAAGAAATTAAAAGAACGGTTAATTAATCCTCATGTCCCAGGAAGTGCACTTAGAGGATTTGATAATTATTATAAAATTAAATTACGATCCAGTGGTTACCGGCTTGTGTATGAAGTTGTAGATGATGAAATCTATATCCTTGTAATTGTAATTGGTAAAAGAAACAGAAATGAAGTATATAAACAGGCTAAAAAAAGAATCAAGTAATAATTGATATGGAGGTAGTAAATGACAAAACTCGATGAACTTGTAGAGTTATTAAAAAAGGCACCAGATGAGGTTTTTATCCAACCCCACAATGTACCTGATCCTGATGCCATTGCAGCCTCCTTCGGCCTTCAGTATCTATTGAAAATCCGGGGAATAGATGTACAAATTGTCTATGAAAATGAGATAGAGAAGGCAAATTCTTCAAAAATGCTGGAACTCTTTGATATAAAGCTCAGTCTTGCATCAGATGTGGCAACTCTGGGAGAAGAGGACTGGACTATTTTAGTTGATGTACAAAAAGGAAATTCAAATGTAACTGATCTTGTTACAGATGAAGTTGCTGTAATTGATCATCATGAGTACATGGGAAATAATGGTTATAAACTTGAAGATATAAGACCGGAAGTTGGAGCCTGTTCTACAATTATTGCCCAGTATTATGTAGAAAATAATATTGAAATTCCAAGGGCAGTAGCGACAGCACTTCTGTATGGTATTTTTATGGATACAGATAATTTGACCAGGGGTGTATCTGAAG
>JAOZPU010000024.1 GCA_029932585.1 Spirochaetia bacterium
TTAAAGAGAACTAACTTTCTTTCCATAAGCAGGATCCATATCCACATTTATCTCATCAGCCATGATATTGGGAGCGGAGGTTCATAGAGCTTTGAAGTAAAAATCCATTTCCCCCTCTATTAACTAAAACAGAGGTAACAAAAATGGAAAAATACAAAAATAAATACAGAATTCCATCAACACGTCTTAGAAACTGGAACTACAGTAATAATGCAATATATTTTATTACCATTATTACAAAAAATAGAAAACATTTTTTTGGTGAAATTGTTAAGACAACTAAACTGCCACAATCAAAACAAATACATTTATCAGAAATAGGTGAAATTGCACAAAACGAATGGTGTAAAACTCCCAAAATACGTCCGGATATGAATTTGAAATTATTGGAATTTATTGTAATGCCAGACCACTTTCATGGGATTATTGTTATTGGTAAAAATGAATTTAATGGGGGTATGGGGAAGGGGGTAGTAGGGTTGAAAAATGATGTTGTAGTTGGAGACGCAAGGCATTGCGCCTCTACTTTAATTACAAATTGTGATTACGGGAAACGTAATATTTTACCTTATAAAAATACATTTTCTTTTCAAACTAAAAATCTGGCATCGATTATACGTGGATTCAAATCTGCTGTGACCATACAGGCACGTAAAGTAAATCCTTCCTTTGCCTGGCAACCAAGATTTTATGATCGTATAATTCGTACAAATGAATCCTATCAGGCAACTGCCAACTATATAAAAATGAACCCCACAAAATGGATTTTATAAAAACCCTTACATTGCCTGATCCCACATATCCTAAAAAATAACCACCTGAGCAAATAATATATCCTGAGCTTAAAATAAAACAATCAGTGATCAAACCACAACTCCCGTAAAGACGCAATGCCTTGCGTCTCCTCCTAAGCAACGTCTCTTTAGACCTCTCCCTCTGTGAGTCTAATGCTCTGTCCCTGTTTCGTTCCCAGCTAGCTTAATCAATAGCAATAGTTAAAGAATAAATTTTACTAACCCCAGCTTCTTTCAAAATTCCTGCACATTCATTAATTGTTGTACCTGTTGTAAATACATCATCTAAAAGAACGACTTGTTCTGGTAACTTTTTAATTCTTTTTCGTAATTTGATATTTTTTCGTAAATTTTCAGCTCTTTTTTCTCTGGATAGAGTTTTTTGAGCTTTACTGCCCTTTCTTGTCAATATTTTTTGTACTGGCAGTTTATATTTCTGTTTTAGTATATTTGAAATTAGATCAATGTGTTCCCATCCAATTTTTTTTTTAACTATTTTTCGCCCTGGAACAGGAACTATTATGACATCAGGATATTTTTTAATAATAATATCTGCTATTTTTGCAGCAAAAAATAATGAAATACTTTTTTTATGTTGAAATTTGTATTGATATATTACTTCTTTTACATTTCCGGAATAAACATATAAAGAAACATTTGATATATAATTAAACTTACTGTCTCTGCATCTTAGACATCTGGTAGATTCAGAAATTAGAGGGAATCCGCAGATATTACAACAATTTTTATCAAGTTGTAAAAGATTATTTGAACATTCAGAACATATTGGATAATGGAGCTTTATCTCGTTAATAATATCACCGCATAACATACAACGTTGGGGTATTAAATAATTAAGAATATATTTTCCTGTCTCCATAATTATATATATAGGTGTTTTTAATCATTTGCTTCAATTTCGGCTCGTAAATCATAAAGAAGCTGTAGAGCATCCATAGGAGTAATATTATTAAGATCTAAAGATTTAATTGTACTTTCCAATATATCATTTTGAGTAAATAATGATTGTTGCACAGTATTTGTTTCAGGTGGAAAAATCTCTACACCATCATTTTTCAAAGTATTAATACCTGCAAGTATAGAAGATGCTCTTATTAGTACTGACGATGGGATACCTGCAAGTTTTGCAACATGGAGACCATAGGAATTACCTGCTGCACCCTCAATTACTTTCTTTAGAAAAATAATATCCCCTGTCTTTTCAATAACCTCAAGGTGAAGATTTATAAGTCTAGTATCATCAATTTTTGTTAGTTCATGGTAGTGAGTTGCAAATAGAGTTTTTATATTAAGATTCAGCAAATACTCTGAGATAGCCCAGGCTATAGCCAGACCATCGTTTGTGCTGGTTCCTCTACCTACTTCATCCATAATAACAAGAGATTGTTTAGTTGCATTTCTCAGAATATAGGCTGTCTCATTCATTTCTACAAGAAATGTAGATTCTCCCCGTGCAAGATTATCCGAGGCTCCAACTCTACAGAAAATTTTATCTGTAATTCCAATTTTTGCAGACTTTGCCGGCACAAAAGAACCAGATTGAGCCATTAAAACAATAAGAGCCACCTGCCTTAAGTAAGTGGATTTTCCAGCCATATTGGGGCCTGTAATTAGGGCAAAAGACTTATTCTCGTTCTCAATTATAGTGGAATTAGGAACAAAATCACCAGCACCAATATTATATTCAACAACAGGGTGCCTTCCCTCTGTAATTTCCAGTTTGGAATTATTTTTTATTTCTGGTTTTACATAGCCATAAATTGTTGCTGCCTGGGCAAATGACTGTAAACAGTCTATATTTGAAATATAAGATGATACTGTTAAATATGTCTGAATATGTTCTTTTATTTTTGTTCTTATTGTTATGAAAAGCTCTTTTTCAAGAGTAACAATTTTTTCAGCCGAACTATTAAGATCAGATTCCAGCTTACCCAGTTTTTCTGTTGTAAATCTTTCATTATTTACCAATGACTGTCGTCTTATAAAATGGTCCGGAACCATATTCAGATTTGAATGAGTTACTTCAATAAAGTGTCCAATAATTTTATTGTACTTTATCTTTAAATTTGAAATACCAGATTTTTCTTTTTCAGATTCAAGATAATCTTTTAGAAACTGATGACTGTTTTCTTTCATTTTTTTTAAAGAATCAAGATTATCATTGTATCCCAATCTAATCATTCTTCCTTCAGTTAATAGAATAGAAGGTTCATCACAAATGGATTCTAAAATAGTTTTTCTTACTAATTTTACAGTTTCTATAATATCTTTAGTAAGATATAGATTAGATGAGTTTATTTCGAAATCTTTAAGTATCTCAGATATCTCTAAAATACTATTTAAGCTGCTTGCCAGAGCATTTAAATCTTTTGCATTAGCTTTATCCATAGCAATTTTTGATGATAATCTTTCGATATCCATGACAGTTTTAAGTTTATCTCTTACAGAATTCAATATAAGCTGTTTATGATAAAAATATTCAACTGCAGAATGTCTTGTTTTAATATCATTGATATTTGTTAATGGTCTAATTAGCCAACGTTTTAGTTTTCGAGAACCCATTGTTGTTTTTGTTTTATCAAGAATACTAACTAACGTAAAGCTTTCTGTATTATCATGAAGGTTTCGAAGCAACTCAAGATTTTTTTGTGTTGCCTCGTCCATTCCCATGAAATCTGTATCTGAATAAACATTTAAACTTTGAATATGTGGAAGAATTGATTTTGAAGTTGTATCTATATACTCCAACAAGACAGCTCCTGCAAAAATTTCAGGACTAGTCTTTGTTAATCCAAATGCCTTTAAACTTGAAACTCCTAATTGCTGTGTAATTTTCAGAAAAGAACTGTCAAAATCATATTTCCAATCTGGATACCTATTAATAAGTAATCCAGGTTTTTCTGAAACTAAACGTTTTATTATGGGATCTTCTTCCAGCAAAGACTCCTGTATTATAATCTCAGAAGGATTTAAACTGTATAGTTCTTTTTTTAGTTTGTTTTCTCTTTCATTAAATTCTATTGCAGTTGCTCCAAATTCAGCTGTAGACAGGTCAAGATAAATAAATGAAAGATATTGTCCTGTACGTCCAATAGATACTATATAGTTATTTTGATTACCTTTTAGGTAATTTTCATCTATAACAGTTCCTGGTGTAATAATTTCAACAACTGCCCTATCGACTATACCCTTACCTTTCTCTGGTTTTGAAGTTTGTTCACAAATAGCAATTTTTTTCCCAGCATTTAATAACCTTGGAATATAATTACCTGAAGCATGATATGGTATCCCGCACATAGGAATACCATGTCTTGAAGTAAGAGTTATATTTAATATACGGGATACTTCCTGTGCATCATTTTCAAACATCTCATAAAAATCACCAAGACGATAAAATAATACTGCATCCCGATTTTCTGCTTTTATTCTACGATACTGAAGCATCATAGGTGTTACATCGGACATCTAATTACCCGAAGAAGCTCTCAAAATTAACCTTTCAATAACTTTTTCTGTAATATCCACTTCGTAGTTATAGTAAAGAATATTAGGATCTTTTTTACGTAATACAATAGAAAAACCTTCATTTTCGGCTATAAACTGTATAGTTTCTATTATTTCCTTCGAAAAACCTGAAGAGGTTAGAAGATTTTCTTTTTTTGAAACAATCCTATCTGACATTATTTTATGATATTCCTGAAGGTACTGTTGTTTTTTAAGAATATCATCATCAAGACGTAAAACAAGATTATCGTTGTTATTATTTTCTGCTTCAATCTTCTGTCCCTGGAGATCTCTTATTTCATTCATCTTATCGTTTGTAGTTTCTTCTACTTTATTTGTTAGTTCATCAATCTCGCGCCAGGCTGTAGATTCTTTAAAATAGTCAGAAACTATCTTAGTAAGATCTACAACACCTATCATTGTAAGTTTTTCTGCAAAAATAAAACTTGATAAAATTATAAATAAAATTCCTATTAGTACTGTCTTTTTATTCAAAAAAAACTCCTCATAATTATAGTAGATCTAAAATAGACCAAATTGAAATGCAATTACAAGATCCATACCTGAATCAGGATCATCTGCACTTGTAAATATATCACCTCTTTCCCAATTAATTGCACCGTCATTAACCTTAAATCGTTTAGTTAAATATAGGCCAATTGGCAGCCCAGGAATAGTAAATCTAATTCCTCCACCAAAAGAAAAGTAAAAATCATCAAGAAAATCATTTTTAGAAATATCAACATCTTCGAGTTTAGTCCAAAACCCTGTACCACTAAAAAATAGATCTCCCCAAAGTACATTTTCTGCAATAGGCATTCTAAGTTCAACCCAATTATCCCACATAGCTTCACCGTTCTGTGAAAATGGCCATCCCCTGGCAATATTCATACCATCGGTATAGAGCATATCTCCGGTTGTGGCATTTAAATTCCAGTTCCAGCCATTATTATCATCAAAGTAAAACTGTTTTAACATAGCTGAAAATGAAGAATGTGCGGCAAATACCGTTTTAAATGTATAATTACTGCTAACGGGTATATCAATTAATTTAACAAAAGCTTCTACCTTTGATTGTGACTTTATGTAATGAGTATCTCCCAGAAGAATTCCTCCGGTATAGGTTGTAAGCTGGTTTAAAAGAAATCCATTTGTAGGATTCGTTACATAATCCCGTTTATCCCACATAAGGTTAACCCATAATTTATCATTTAACTGCCAGTTTTCCCTATTATCTCTTATAGCAGGATTATAAGGCCTGTAAACCAATTCATCATAGTATATGTTGTTTAAGGATGAGCTTAAACCCGTTGCTGTAGTAAATCTTCCTAATGGAGTATGAAAGGTATACCCAGTATTACCACCAACAGAAAACTGAACATTATCATAATTCATTAAATATGCACTATCTATAGTCTCGCCGTTAGCAACCGCTGCCTGCCATTCGGCATAAGAACTGTAGGGGTCAGGAGCAGAAATTGTTCCATTGTTATAATCATCTTCAGAAAAACGTACAGGTAATATATCCTGCATTATTCCACTGTAAAGCTGATGAGTAAAAGAAAAATTACCTCCAAGAGACCATCTTTTACCCATAAACCATTTTTCTGTAAAGCCTAAAGATACGCTTTGTTTTGTTGGAGATAGTTCGGTTCCAATACTAAGGGTTTGACCCATACCTCTAAAATTATTTTCGTTCCATTTTAAAAATCCGGCAATGGGATAATCTCCTGCAGCACCGGTAAAAGTAACACCAAACTGAATATCTGTATTTTTTCCTTCTTCAACATTAATTACCAGATCCATAAGCCCTGCAGCACTACCATATGGAGTTTCAGGTGCAACAGAAGAGAAAAGACCTGTATTATAGAGGTTCTGAATTCCTTCAATAACCTTATCTTTACTAAAAACATCCCCCTCAAGCATTGGTATTTCACGGTAAAGAACAATATCCTTAGTTTTAACATTACCAGTTATAATAATATTTTCTATATGAGCTCGGCCTTTTTCAATAATATTTAAATTATAGGTAATTGTTTTAGTTGTTTCATCTCTTTCTTCAGTCAACTGTATATCATTGTATATATAGCCATCATTATAATAAAGATCCGAAAGCTTTGAAAAATCCATATCAAATCTGGATTTATTAATTATATCACCTTTTTTATGATGAATTAAATTAAGAAGCTCCTCATTGGAAAACAATTCATTTCCACTAATATTCAGTTGATTGAACAGCCACTTATCACCTTCTTCTATAAAAAATGTTAAAGCCAGATAGTTTCTACCATTTTCTGATTCAACTACTTTTTGACTAACATCAAGAACTTTTGCATCAAGATAACCTCGGTCCTTATAATAAGTTTCAAGAGCATATTTATCAGATTCCAGTTTATTTTCTTCAAATACCCCACTATTTAACAGGGATTGGGGCTTTAATGAAAGTTTGCTTTTTAGTGTAGACTCCGAAAAAACAAGGTTGCCTGAAAAAAGAATCTCCCGTATTCTTGTTTGACTGCCTTCATCAATTTTAAAAACAACTTCAACAGTGCTGTCACTTTGTTTATTGCTGGTTGCTTCTACCCCTATATCCGGATATCCTTTACTATGGTATAGATCTATAATTGTATCTTTATCATATTTTAATTTAGTGGTACTAAAGATATCATCACGCTTTAATAAAATCGCATCAAGAATGTCTCCCTTTCGTAATTTGTTGTTTCCGGTTATTCTAATTTCATCAACAAGGGGTCTTTCTTCAACAGAAAATATAATAACAACACTACTGCTGTCTGAATCACCAGGTTCAGCTTCTGCAGTAAAGTTTATTTCAAATAAATCAAGAGCAAAAAGTTTACTCTGCATATCTTTATAAACACTGTGAGAATAAAGTTTTCCAACAAATTGAGAAGTAATACCGGTTAAATCATTGGGATTAACATTATTTAAACCTTCAAATCGTATTTCCTTAATTGGTTTTCCCATATACCAGGGACCTGCTTCAGTGGTTTGAGAGTATCCAAACCCAATAATGCTGAAGAAAAGCAATAAAAGCAGTAATATCTTGCGCATAAAATCTCCTTGTGTTTAATAAGAGTAGCCCCATGATAACTCGAGGCTAGTACTTTGAATACTTGATAGTGGGTCTACAAAGTCAGGTTTTACTGATAAACCCAGTAAAAATAATGGTGTTTTCCATTCAAGACTAATTGAGGACTCTATCAACAATTTATTTGTAGCATTCAGATCATTATTCAGATATGGCTGATTATTGATTTGAAGCAACGCTTGTAAGAATATATCATCTCCAATGTACTTTCCCAAGTATAAAGTTGTATTATCCAAATATCTTCCAAAACTATCTAAATATAATTCCTGTTCAGCTGTATCATTTTCAATAAATCTGTCTATAATTATATTTTGAATCATTTGAGTACGTATTGAAAAAAGATCAAGATTAAAAATATCTCTTACTTTTGTTTCAAAATTTCGTATAATCGCAAATTGAGTAACTAAATCTCCTGTTAATAAAAGAGCAGAACTTAGATCTATTTGCTCATTACCTATTTGTGTAAAAACTCCTGCTCCCAGAATAGAAAATATTTCAACATCCGACAAGGGGGGGACAGACTCAAATCGTGGTGCAAATCGACTTACAGGTAGTTTATCCTGAATAAGTGATATATTTACCAATTCTCCCTGGGAATCAACTTCCTTTATTTGTGCTTTAAATCCCATTACGGGATCGAATTTTGATTCATTTTCATCAAATACAAGTGCACCTTCAGATAAATAAAAGCTTTTTTGAAAATAATTAATATCCCCATATTTAATGTTAACTTCTCCTGTTAAAGAGTAAGTTCCGTTCAACATATCAATAATTAGGTTAATTTTTTGTCCGGGTTCACTAGTTGCTCTTAGAATTGGAATAGCATTAGAGGGCCAAATGAACTGTACTTTTTTGCCTGTTGAAAATTCCATGTTAAAATTTATGGGCATTTCATTACTTTTTGTTTCACTACTTGAACCTAAATTAATAATACAATCATCAGCAGTTAACTTACTGGAAATATTAATGCCATATTCATCTTTATTTATATTAATATTTCCAAAAAAATAACCATCTACGTCCAGCCCCACTTTTGGAACATCATAAACTATATGAATAGTATCTTTATTAACAGTTTTAATATTAAAATTGTATGTAGAGGGAATCCATTTATTGATTGTTAAATCTATTCCAACTTTTACAGAAGAACCATTATTTGTTAATATTTCAGGTCCAACAGTAATTTTTCTATCTTTAATTATAATATCACCATTAAATGGATCGATTCTGTCAGTAACCATAAATACATTAGCTTCACCATTTAAAGCACGGAATTTACCATTAAAAAGTGGATCCTTTAGTTGCCCTGCAACATTGAGGTATCCATATATGGTTCCGTTAGTAAATTCAAGAAAACGATCATAAGGAATAAGATTAAGGAGAGTATAATCAGCTTCCATGTTTTTAATCTTTAAATCAATCATTCCATCGGCTATTTGTCCTGAACCTTCACCTCTTAAAGGGAGACCTTCTTTGGAAAGTATTTTAAAATTACCTGACTTATCAAGAAACCCTGATAATCCTGCTTTAGGGCCACCATTAAAACTAATTTTCTGATTTACCTGGTTTAAATTTAAATTCCATGGATCTGAGGGGTTGTTATCTATAAAGATATTTTTAAAAGTAAAAACACTATTAAAATTTGATTTTATTACTTCTTGAAATGTAGGTCTTGATTCCGGAATATGAATATTTCCTGTAATATCTACAAAAGCCTGAAAATTTTTCTTTTTTAAAGCACCAAGATATTCGGTTTGTAATAGAAAATCACCAGTTTGTAAATTAATTTCTCCCTTACCTTTTTGCAGCACCTGATTGATGTACTTGAGCCTAAAATATCCAATATCAAATTTATTTTTTGAAATTTCCAGTGATGTTTCAATTTCCAATGGGGAAGAATTATATTCGCCTTTTTCAAGTTGTAATGTCATTGATATGTTTGGCTTTGGAAATGAACCATTTAGAGTAATTCCACCTGAAACTAAACCTGATACTGGAAGTTTTTCAAATCTATTTAAATGGGCTTTTGTAAAATCTGACTGAAAATTAATTAATTCATCTTTAAGTGTTAAATTTCCCTTATATTCTTCACCATTGTTTGAATTTAAATGAAATTCTCCATTAATTTCTTTTTTTGTAAATATGTTGTAACTAAAAAGACCAGTACCATTCAATTTGGAGAGAGGATCTTCATAGTTGATACTTGTGAAATTTAAAATTGTATCTGTTAGACTACCTTTAATACTTAATTTATTACCCGGTATTAAGTTTGGAAAATCTAAAATTTCCATTTTTTCAATATTTGCCTGCCAATTATTTATTTCCTTATAATAACCATTTGTTTCAATACTCAGAATACTTGTGCTCTCTTTAAGAGGTACAGGAAAATCTTTAAGATTAAGATGGAATTCAGAGCGACTACCCTGTTTATACAAAGAACCACTAATGCCATAATTCCCTTTAAAATATATACCTCTATTTGGATAGTACATAATATTAAAATTATATGGATTTTCTTCGTATAATAATTCCATATTAGTGGTAATTGACCTATTATTTATAGTTGTTTTGACTGAACCCTGAAGATTTTTATTATTAATTTTAGCAATGATATTATTAAATTCCAAAGTATCATTATTCCCGAATGCAGAAAAAACAAGATCATCTCCTTTTTGAGAAAAAATATGAATATTTGATCCTGAAAATGAAAATCTTGAAAAATCTGTGGAAATAAATAAATTTGTAGTTAAAGATAAGTTGGGTAAAAAGTTCAAATATTGATCATATTTAAATGGAATAATATTAAAAATTGAATTAAGTGGCATATTCAGGGTATTTAAACTAAGATTTAAAAAAATATCCGGTTTAAATTGAATATTTCCATCTAATACAATTTGTTCTTTTAATAAGTTATTATTATCAATATTAAAAGTTGTTTTGAAATCAAAATCTTTTTTAAAAAAGTTAATAAAAGTTTTGAAATTAAATAATTGAATCTTATTAATTAAAATTTTGTTTCCTATAATATCAAGTTTATTATTTATATTTTTTAATGTTAAATTTGCATTAACTTTTGTTAAAATATTATTGTAGTAAATGTTTAAATTGCCTGATGGAAGAAAATTATTATAAGGAACCATCCCTTTAAAAACTAAGGATCCATCTTTCGTTGCTATTTTTAAATTTCTAAAATCTACCTTTGTTTTATCCCCTTTCAGAGAAGTTGTAATATCTATCTGAGTTGGAATGGAACTATTATTTGTTTGGCCTGTAATATCAGCAGAATAGGTCAGATCAGTTGTTACAGTATTATATATTACATTTCCAGTACCGCTAACAGACGATCCTAACCATTGGAGTATTGAATTATCAATATTTTTTGGTTCAAAATAATCTAAAGGAATAAAATTTTCACTATTAAAATTTATCTTTAGTTTTTTATCTATATTTGAATAAATAAGATTAATATCAAGAGGCCTTGAATCCTCAACTTTTTGCAATTCGAACTGCTTTGACTTGTAAGATCCCCTAAGTGATATTTTTTTACTACTAATAAAACTATTTTCCAAAGCTTTAAAAACAAATAAAGTATTGGTAATTTCTAAATTGTCATTTATAAATCCCTTAATTGAAAATTTTGCATTTCCGCTTAATAATTTTGATTTATCAATTGATGTTTTTACAGAACCTTTCACTATAAGTTTTGTTCCGGCATCTTTATGAGTTAATGTGAAAAATAATCTTGAGAACTCTAATAATCCTTTAGAATTGGATATTTTAACTTTAAGATTTTTTCCGCTAATTTTAATATCCGGTAACTTGATTTTTGTTCTTTCTCCACTGGATATTTTATTTAACAGATCAATAAGATCCTTATCTTTATCCGAATCAAAGTTAAAAGTAGATTTGACTATTCTTATCTCTTTTAATGAATTCATAATATTTCCTAAAATAAGTTCTTTTAGGCTATAATAAATTCTTATACGCTCAATGTTTACTAATTCTTTATCATTATCATTAATTCCAAGATCTCTAAACTCCATATACATAAATAGTGATGGTGAAATACTGGAATATGACAGCTTACGATCTATTTTGTTTTCAATTATACTTATTGTCTGCTGTTTAATTTCTAGAATTGATTTGTCAATTTTTGATTGAAGAGGTATTAAAATTAAAATTGTTATAACTATAATTACGATAAAGAGGAATCCCTGTAATATATTAATATATGATCTATTTAATTTCAGCTCAAACCCTCTTATTATTATTTCCAGGAAAACTTAACTAAGATTATCCCTTAAACCTTGTTTTTTCAATCCATATAGCTTACTAATACATCGGAAGGAATAGGGATAATAATGGATAAAAAAGAAATAATAAAGAATTTTATAGTCTTTGAAGGTCTTGATGGTGCTGGAACAACGACTCAAACGAATTTATTAGAAGCCAGATATAATTTAAAAAAATTATCATGCATTAATAGTTGTGAACCAACAAAGGGGTTTATAGGGAAAGCTATAAGAGAAGTCCTTTCTGGTGATATTAAGGTAGCTTCCGGTACTATTGCTAAACTATTTGTTAGTGACAGACATGAACATCTGTATAATCCATCAAATGGAATAATTAGTCGTTGTAAAGATGGATATTATGTTATTTCAGACAGATATCTATTTTCTTCTCTTGCATATCAGTCATTGGAATATGGATTTGATAATGTTTTGGCTTTAAATAATCCATTTCCCCTTCCTGAACATCTTTTTTTCCTTGATGTTCCTCCGGATATTTGCCAAAAAAGACTTTCTTCAAGAGATAAACTGGAGATTTACGAAAATAAAAATTTACAGGAAAATATTTTACTAAATTATAAAAAATCAATAGATATTTATTCTAATACAGATATGAAAATCCATTTAATAGATGGGACAAAGGATATTGAGAAAATTGGAAAAATTGTATGGAGTATATTAAATCCTGATCCGATAAAGTAAAGGTGAAGCGTTTTATTTTAATACTACTTTTTTTACTTTTTACATCTCTTGTACAGGTAAGTTCCTATAAAATTCTATATGCAGAACAATACTATAAATTGTATCACCAAAACCTATATCAATATCCTGAAGATTTTAATGGAAATATATGGTACCTTGAACGTGCTCTAAGCAGGCCTTTTGTTAATCCTCTAAATGCTCTTACTCCAATTAAAGATCAAGGTGATTGGGAAAGATACAGATATCTATTTTATATGCATGTTAATTTAAAAATGGTTGAACAATACAGGCATCTTGGAAACAAGTATGATAAGCGTGTTGCTTACTTTTTTAACGAACCCTGGAAGGAGCAGAATCTTAAGAGTTTGGAGATAGCCGAGAGCTACTACACAGCTGCAGAATACTATTGGGGTGAAGCACTTAACTGGTTAAAAAAACTGGAAAATGTAGAGTATTTTTTTCTTACAGATATTCAAAACTGGGAAGATGAAAGATTTAGAATTGTTACAGGTGATTTGAATTATGAAGAGATACTGGAAAGCGATAAAAAACGTTTAAAAAAGGTTAGAGCCGATTTTCTTGCAATGGATGCAACAACTTATTAAGTTACTTTATCAACATAGCATCTCCATATGAAAAAAAACGATACTTCTGTTCAATTGCTTCATTGTAAGCATTTTTAATTCTTTCCTTACCTGCAAAAGCTGAAACCAGAAGTATTAAACTGGAATCGGGAGTATGAAAATTGGTAAGCATCTGATCAACAACTTTGAAAGTATATCCTGGATATATATAGATATCTGTAGAAGATTTACCTGCAATTATTGATCCGTTAGAAGATGTACCTTTCCATGCCGATTCTAAAGTTCTTATAGAAGTTGTTCCAACAGCAAGTATTTTTCTTCCTTCTTTTTTTGCTTTATTTATCTCAAAAGCAGCTTCTTCTGAAATTTCGTATTCTTCACTGTGCATTTTATGATCTTCAACAATTTGTGATCGGACAGGAATGAATGTACCAAGTCCTACATGTAATGTAACAGATACAATTGTAATATTTTTTTCTCTTAATTTGTTAAGAATTGTTTCGGTGAAATGAAGGCCTGCAGTAGGAGCAGCTACGGACCCTGTATTTTTTGCATAAACAGTTTGATACCTGTCAGAATCCTGATCTGTGTCTTCTCTTTTTATGTATGGAGGAAGAGGAATATGGCCATGAATATCAAGCCAGGTATCATCAATTTCCTTTTCAAATGTTATTACTGTCTCATTTTCAGTATTTGCTGTAATTTCACCCTTCAAATCTTCTGAAAAAATGAACTTTTTACCAACAATTTGTTTTTTCTTTTTTGAAACGATAGCTTTCCATGAATTTTTATTTATTTGTTTTATAAGTAAAAATTCAACCTTACCACCTGTTAAAGAAATTCCAAATATTCTGGCTTTTCTTACACGGGAGTTATTAACAACTATTAAAGTTCCTTCTTCTACATAATCAGGAAAATCGGTTATCATTTTGTGTTCAAGATATCCTGTATTCTTATTTAAAATTATTAATCTGGACTCTCCCCTTTTATCTGCAGGGGTTTGAGCAATAAGTTCTTTTGGCAGGTTAAAATAAAATTCGCTGGTTTTCATCTTTGTTTTTATCCAAATTCAGGTGTTTATATGCTAATTCAGTTGCCATTCGGCCCCGGGGAGTTCTTGTTAAAAACCCTCGTTGTATAAGGTATGGTTCATAAAACTCTTCAATAGATTCACTTGCTTCTCCTACTGAAATTGCGAGAGTTTCAACACCTACTGGCCCTCCCTGATAGTTTGTTATAATAGTTCGTAAAATCTCTCTATCATGCTTTTCAAGACCATAGCTATCAATTTGGAGTCTTTTTAAACCTTCAAGAACTATTTTTTTGTTAATAATACCGTCTCCCAGTACCTGTGCAAAGTCTCTCATTCTTCTAAGAAGTCTATTTGCTACTCGAGGTGTTCCTCTGGAACTGGTCGCAAGTAATATGACAGCGTCGTTAGTAATATCAACTTTTAATATATCTGAAGATCTTTTAATTATTGATTCTATATCGTTATTTGTATAAAAGTCCATTCGGACAGAAATTCCAAATCTACTATATAACGGGCTTGCAACAGCTCCTGCTTTTGTTGTTGCTCCTATTAGAGTAAAAGGTGGCACAGGTATTCTAATAGTTCGGGCAGAGGGTCCCTGGCCAATTATCCAGTCTATCTCATAATCTTCCATTGCTATGTAAAGCATTTCTTCTATAACAGGTTTAAGCCTGTGAATTTCATCTATAAAAAAAATACTGCCCTCGCCTAATGTAGTAAGTATTCCTGCCAGATCTTTTGGTTTATCCAGAGCAGGTGCGGATGTGACCTTGAACTCAGAACCCATTTCATTAGCCATTATTCCAGCAAGAGTAGTTTTTCCCAATCCCGGAGGGCCACTTAAAAATAGATGATCAAGGCTTTCTTTCCTGTCAGAAGCTGCTTTAATAAAAACAGATAAATTTTCTTTAAGATCCTTCTGTCCCTGAAAGTCATTCAAATACTGAGGGCGAAGAGAGTTTTCTTTTTTATCATCTTCTAGTTTATAGTTTGGGTTTAAAAAAGGTTCATTTTCCATCTACTATTTATTATCCTCTGGAGCTTAGATAGACTATAGCTTCTCTGAAAAGTTCTTTTTCAAATTTGTCACTACTTAATTGTGAAAAATTATCTCTTGAAGAAATTTCAGTAAGAGCTTTTTTTGCTGATTTTTTATCAAACCCCATTTCTGACAAAGCTTCAATAAGTTCTGTAAATTTTTCATCTTTATCTGTATCCTGTTCTAACTTAAGCTTTCCTCTTAAGGCGAGAACAATTTTTGCTGCTGTTTTTTTCCCAATTCCAGGTAACATTGAAAGTCTATCTGTATTTCCTTCATCCAGAGCTGCTACAAGTTCTTCTGTGCTAATACCGGAAAGCATTCTAAGAGCCTGTTTAGGACCAATTCCAGATACTTTATTCAATTCAAGAAAAACCTGTCTTTCTCTTTCATTTATAAAACCATAAAGAACCATTGTATCCTCTTTATGGTGCAGGTATGTAAATATTCGAATTTTATCTTTATTTTTAGCAGCATTCTGAATTGTTCTCTCAGATGCAGCTATACTCCATTCTACTCCATTGTTAAGGAGAAAAATAGTATTAGAAGATCTACCTGTAAAGGTACCATAAAGACTGTTGTACACCTATTAAACTCCTAAAGCAGAATTATTCTGACAGCATATTGCTGCAGCCAAAGCATCTGCAGCATGATCCGGTTTAATTTTTTCTTTAACTCCCAGTATCAGTTTAACCATTTCCTGAACCTGGTTTTTATCTGACCTACCGTTTCCAGTTAAAGCTTGTTTAATTTGAAGAGGTGTAAATACAAAAGTTTCCATATTCTTACTTTCTAGTGCAAGAAGAATAACCCCCTTAGCCTGAGCTACGGGAATTGCACTTAATTTATTTCTTGCAAAAAAAATATCCTCAACACTGGCTTTCACAGGGTTATAACTATCTATAATTTCTCTAATTGTATTATAAATAATCATTAGTCTTTTTCCGGGAGAATCATGGGGGCTTGTTTTAATAAATCCATAATCAACAGATTGGAATTTACTTCCATGGGCTTCTATAATACCCCACCCTGTTGCAGCTATCCCTGGATCTACCCCCAGTACACGAATCATTTAGTATTCAGCATCCGGATCGAAGTCTTCAGGTATATCTAAATTTGTAGAAACATTCTGAACATCATCGTTATCTTCAATTTTTTCAATTAGACTGAGTGCTTTTGCTGTTTTTGCATTGGTTAGAGTTATTGTAGCTTCCGGTATTAATTGCATTTCTGCAGTAGAATTTTCAAATCCTGCTGATTCCAAAGCATCAACAACAGCATGGAAATCATCACTGCTGGTTAGAACCTCTATGGTTTCACCTTCTGTACTTACATCATCTGCGCCTGCCTCAAGTGCCGGTTCAAATATATCCTCTTCAGAATATTTAGTAGAATCAAAAGTTATTAAGCCTTTTCTGTTAAAAAGATAAGATACAGATCCTGTTTCTCCTAGATTTCCACCATTTTTGGCAAGAGTAGATCTAATATCTGCAGCGGTTCTATTTTTATTATCTGTTAATGTTTCAATTATTAGTGCAACACCTCCAGGTCCATACCCTTCATACACAAGCTCAATGTAATCTACACCTTCAAGATCTCCAGTTCCTTTCTTAATAGCTCTATCCATATTATCTTTGGGCATATTTACAGATTTTGCTTTCAAAATTGCAGTTCGTAATCTTGGATTTGCATCAATATCTCCGCCACCCAATCTTGCTGCAACACTTATCTCTTTTATTATTTTAGTAAAGATTTTGCCTCTTTTTGCATCGGCAGCACCCTTTTTATGTTTAATAGAGGACCATTTACTATGTCCTGACATATGAACTCCTTGTTAAAAAAATATACAACTAAACTATCATAGTTAAAATTGAGCTGTCAAGATTGGCCAGTTAATCTCTTTGTTTGTAATATTTGTTTTTTCATCCTCTATAAGAGCAGCAATATCTAAAAGAAATGGATTTAAAAATTTAATTCCTTTACTTGAAAGATAGATTGAGTCTCTTTTAAAAATTAAAAAATCGTTCCATTTAGTTTTTAATGGTTTAAGAAAATTTTCAATATCAATTTTAAAAATATTATTAATTTTTGTAATATTTATTCCTTTTTTCAACCTGAACCCCATCATTAAATGTTCCAGGAGAAATGAATCTAATCCAATATATTCGATATCTATACGCTCATTTATATTTTTAGTTGAAATAAAATCAGATATACTCCTTTCATATTCAAGTCTAACAGGACCTTTGTCTGATAAAAGAGTTGAAGCTGCAGAGGGACCAATACCTAAATAGCTGCCCATATCCCAGTAGTTAAGATTATGTAAAGATTTTTTACCTTTTTGTGCGAAATTAGATACTTCATAACGTTCATATCCATATGATCCAAGTAAATCAATTGATTTAATCTGCATCTCTAAATCTATTGTTTCTTTAATTTCCCTTATTTTTCCTGATCTTAACTTACTGTATAATTCTGTAGAAGGTTCAAAAGTTAGATTATATAATGAAATATGATCCGGATTGAAATTTCTTACTTTATTTATATCTTCCAAAGCACTTTTTACTGTCTGTCCTGGTACTGTATTAATAAGATCAACACTAAAAGATCCTGTCCAGTAATTTTTAATTAGAGTAAGTGCTTCTGTAGTATTTTTTACATTTGTATTTCTACCAAGTGTTTTTAAAATATTGTCATTGAGGCTCTGAACTCCAACACTAATTCTATTTATGCTATTATTTTTTAAAATATATAGAAGTTTTTCTGTTACTGTCTCTGGATTTAGTTCTACTGTCGATTCTATTACTGAATTTCCTGTTATTTGATTAAGTTCATTTAAAAAACTTGAAAAAATAGGTGACGGTATAGAACTGGGTGTCCCTCCTCCTATAAAAAGGGTTCTTATAATAGGTGACCCTATTTTCATTAACAACAGTCTGGTATCATCCAATATCCTGTTTAGAACAGCTTTTATCTCCTCATCTTTTGCCAGTACTGTTGAATAAAAATCACAGTAAGAACACTTTTTAGTGCAATAGGGTATATGGATATATAAAGATGTTTGTTTAAGAGTAACAAGACTTTCTTTATTAAAAATAATTTAGATCTCCTTAGTTAAAGAAGCAGTTTATTTAAATTTAAAATTCGGCCAATAACTTAATATCACCGGGGCTACAATGTTTTCTCTTGGTATAGGGCCATATAGTCTACTGTCATAGGAAATACTTCGATTATCATTAGCAACAAAATATTGTGATTTTGATAGAGTAATCTCATCCATAGTTCCTAAAAAAGGAAAAGAAGAATCTACTCCAGTTATGTTCTGAGGTAATGTTAGTTGATATTCTTTCTCAATTAAATATTCTTCCAAAGAATATCCTGTTTCCCCTTTCTGTTTTATAAGAAATTTATTGTTAACCATTTTTAGAGAATCACCAGGGATACCTATTATTCTTTTTACTGATAATTTATTATTCCAGTTTTGATTCCTATCCGGAGATATTGATATTTTCTGAAAAGTAAAAAAGCGTATTACAGGATCAAGTATTTGATAGTACCATTTTATCTGAGGTGCATTTCCTGGTTTAATTAAAAATAGATCTCCTCTCTCTGGTTCTTTAAATCCCGGCATTTTAACTCTAAATAAATTTATATAGGAACCACTAATTATTGGTGCAGAAACAATTTTATCTCCTTTTAATATTCCAGGTTCCATGGCTGATGTATTAACAACAAAGGATGAAATTATAAAAAAAGATATAAACTGATAAATAAGAAAAAAACTTAGTACTAATTTAAAAAAAAGACCTGTTTTTGCCTTTATTTTATTTTGAGGTTTAAAGCTGCTGTAACTTCCTAATATTTTAGACCTTTTTGACATTTTATTTTATTTTACCAATTCTTTTTAAAGGCCAATACTTAAACATAGCTTTTCCAAGAACATTATCTAATGAGACAGGACCAAAGTATCTTCCATCTTTGGAATTATCTCTGTTATCTCCCAAAGGCATTAAATAACCATCCGGTATATACCATCCGATATCAAATTTACGCCAGAGATTTCCATATCTTTTTTCATAAGGATTTATTGCATATAGTGCTTCATTTCTATATTTCATCCAGGCAAACATATCTCCAATTGAACCGGAAGAACCAGAAGTTTTTAGTATTAGATTTTCATTGACCTTAATACTGGAATTTTTATAGGCATCGATATAAGCGGAAGCTCTTATTGCAGTATATTCTGAAGAGTCAATCATTCGTCTGCTTCTGTCAGAAACACCTGATAATTCCTTAAAATATGATTCATCAAGCCATTCTTCAAAACCTGGGGGTTTTATCTGAACTTCTCCTTTCCTGAATCTTATGGAATCACCGGATACAGCAACTGCCCTTTTTATAAGAAAATGAGGCTTGGGATTTCCATTTTCATCCTTATCTATATCCACAAGAGATAACGTTAGCATATACAGTACACGCTGGAAAATATCAAAAGTGGGACCTCTTGAAATATATGTGGGATTTTCAAAAATCATGACATCATTTCTTTCGGGCTTAAAAACAGAAGGAATTTTAAATTTACCGGGAATAAGTTCCGGACCGAAAATAATTTTATTAACAAAAATATGATCTTTAATTAAAAGAGTATCTATCATTGATCCTGAAGGAATTTGATATGCCTGAAAAAGATACTGATTAATAAGAAGAACTACACCAGCAGCCCATATAAAGGCTTCCAACCAGTCAAGTACCGGATGTTTTGCCTGTTGTTTTTGTTTCTGTCTAAGTTTTTTACGTTTTCTTAAAGTAAGAACTTTTTCAGTTGTATGTTGAACAGTTGTTAGCCAATTTTCCACTTGTATACCTTCCAGAGAGACCTTACCATAGAATATTAACGTTGACAAGACAGCCTAAGTTCTGGATAATCCACAGTATTATGAGTAATAAAATAACAGATGAAGACATTGAAAAAGCAATTATAAAGCTTAAGCCATTTTTTGGAATAACTCCGGGAGTTTATCTAACTGTATTATATAGTTTTATACTACTTCTGGGACTTTTTTTTCTATTGGTTTATCCTGGTTTGAAAAATAATGGAACTATTATTTATGCAGAAACATCTCCCCCTGGAGCTCTTGTTTATGTGGATAATGTTTACAAGGGTTCCACTCCGGTAAAGTTTTTTGTTGGAAATGGTGAAAGAGAAATTAAAATAGAAAAAAAATATTTTGAAACATTTCTAGTCAAAGAAAATATTGACGGTAGAGTTTTCGGGACTCTTGTGTTTCCCAAAAAACTAAAAATTAGTAAAAAAATACAAATTTCAGACCCCGAAGGCTTTCTTGAAAATAGGTTTAAGGAATTAAGTTCCTATGCTCTTATAGGTGATTTTTATGAAAGATACCAAATGCCCCCTTTAATCTCAAAAACTGTCAGTGAGTATCTTGCAGGTACAGATAACCCAAATAGTGGACTTCTGTATGATTTTTTGTATAGTCTAAGAGTTAATCTTGGGAGTATGGAGTTTGTTAACGATTACTTTATGGCTGTAAGATTGGCTTTAGGCAATAGTGATATTACTACACCACTATTGTTACCGGAAATTACCAGTTTTTTTGATTTTTTTAAGGATGAAGAGAACTATAATAAGTTGAATTTAAGTATTATTAGTTCCTATCCGCAATCTGAACGTCTAAGTAACTGGCAATTGTATTCTACAATTGACGGTATTGATACTATGTTTGATTTTTTTCAATCCATTAAATCTGATAATGTTTCTTTAGATATTCCTCAAACAGATAATAATTATATTCTTAATGATAGTCTTTTTATTGGTATAACCGGTGGAAATTTCACAATGGGGAAGCCCATACCAGATAATTCTGATGTTTTAATAACAGATGAATATTTATCCTCTTTTCCCCATATAGAAACTGTAGAAGATTTTTATATTATGGACAAGGAAGTTACAAGAGGAGAATATTCGTCATTTCTGGAAGAGAACCCTGAATGGAAAAATGACAACATAGATAAGTTAATTGAAAATAAACTTGTAAATATTGAATATCTGGTTTCCCAGGACTTAAGTTATAAAGAAATACCCGTTTCCAACATTTCCTGGCATGCCGCCACTGCATACTGTAGATGGCTTGAAACAAAACTCCCCCCCCATATGTCTGATTACGAAGTACGACTTCCTACAGAGGCTGAATGGGAGACAGCAGCAAGATTAAACAGAAAAAATATAACAAAGACAGTTTTTAAAGAAACTGGTGCTGAATCTTCTGAATCTATTAATTTTTCAAGAATTGGCAGTGCTGACCTATACGATACTATGGGGAATTTGTGGGAATGGTGTGAAAACTGGTATTTCCCAACAGACAGTATTAATGGAAGTTTTGGTTTGCCAGATAGCCCCTGGGATGGAGTTGAAAAAGCTGTACGAGGTGGAAGCTGGGCTAATTCTGCTGCAGCTATTGATGTAAATACAAGAGGATCCCAGGATCCTTCCTGGTGTACTCCATTTTTAGGATTCCGGCCAGTATTGGTAGTAAAATAATGGGAAATGAATCAGGGGAAATAAAAATACTTGCCAAAAATAAAAAAGCCAGATTTCTTTACTATGTTGATGAAAGTATGGAATGCGGAATTGCATTAAAAGGAACCGAAGTAAAATCTATGAGAAACGCTATGTTTTCTTTTACAGATACATATGCAAGAATTGAAAATGAAGAACTTTTACTGGTTAGTTTTCATATCTCACCATATAATTTTGGAAATCTTTTTAATCATGATCCTGATCGTATTAGGAAATTGCTTGTTCATAAATCTGAAATTAAAAAATTGCGAAGAAAGGTTGATCAGAAAGGGTTTACCCTTATCCCTTTAAAATTTTATCTCAAGAGGGGGATAATTAAAATGGAATTGGGTATTTGTAAAGGTAAGGATCTCAAAGATAAAAGGAATACTATTAAAGACAGGGATTCAAAAAGAGATTCTGCAAGAGAGATGAGAGAAAGATATTAATAATTCATACACAGCTTGATTTATAAATTAAAAAATAGTATTTTATCTACGCAATGGGGGTGTAATGGTTTCGACTGTTGGATTGTACAGTCCCGGGTTGCAGGCGGAGCTGCTCTAACTCCTAAAACTGGACAAACAATTTTAACTGCTGAAGATAATAATTCTTACGCATTAGCAGCGTAGTGCTGCTACGGGTCCTGTTCATGCTGTTCCGAAGGAACAGGGTGCCTGTAACAAACCGGAACTTGCTTTAGGTGGTGTCCGTATTGCCTAAGGGACTTTTAACGGGCTTTGAGGTGTCCAGGTTTGCTTTGTTCCATGTACACTTTGAGCATTAATACAAGGCTAAGCCTGTAGATATTCGGCTCTGGCCCATCAGGACGGGGGTTCGATTCCCCCCATCTCCATTTT
>JAOZPU010000152.1 GCA_029932585.1 Spirochaetia bacterium
TTGTCTGATTATTTCGAAGGCTGTTTATCCCTCCTATATGTGCACATGATCCCATGGCAATAACAACTCCAGCTGTTTCTCTAATTTTTTTCAATCGTTTAAGGTCTTTATCTCTGGAAAAACTTCCTTCAATTACTGCTATATCATAGATTTCTGATTTTTCACTCATTGCTTCTCTGAACTCTACAATATCTATAATATCCAGAAGTTCAAGCAGTTCTGCTTCCAAATTTAATATTGACAGCTGACATCCTTCACAGGATGTAAAGTCAAAGAAAGCTACTTTAGGTTTACTCATTATAGTGCCTCCTCTTTATCTTCGATATCAGAGAACCTGAATACAGGTCCACTTTGACAAACGTAAATATCATCAATCTGGCAATGTCCGCATTTTCCAACGCCACACTTCATTCTTCTTTCGAGAGAAACAAACATATTATGTGTACTAAGTTTTTGTTCTTTCAACTTTTCTATTACATATTTATACATAACCGGTGGGCCGCATATAAAGGCCAATGTGTTGCATGGGTCAAAATCTATTTTTGGAATCAGTTCTGTAATTACTCCACAATGTTGAAGCCATTTATCTTCTGCATTATCTACAGTTTCAATAATTTCTACATTATTATCCATTTCAGCAATGTACTTAAGTTCATTTTTAAACATTCTGGCAGAAGGAGTTTTGCATCCATAGAGAATTGAAAGTTTTTCATATTTTTCAGGATGTTTAAGTGATAAATTTATAAGAGATCGCAGGGGCACATATCCTATTCCTCCTGCAATATAGAGTATATGTTTTCCTTCCATTTCTTTCTGAATTTTATTATCAAATCCATGTCCAAAAGGCCCTCTTACAAATAGATGATCTCCTGCTTCCAGGGTATTCAATTTATTTGTTACGTCTCCGACAGCTCTCACTACCATTTCAAAACGGTCACCAAAACTTGGAGGGGATGATATGGAAATAGCAGCCTCTCCAATTCCCAGTATTGATAATTGCACAAACTGACCTGGGTCATGACCCAGACTCCTTCCACTGTCAAATTCGACCTCAAAAAATTTTTCATTTTCTGTAAAATTTTCAACTTTTTTTATGGTAACTTTTTCCGGTAGATAAAGATTATTATTAATTTCTTCCATTTTTAAAACTCTACTGGTTTTAGTAAGTTCTTCTACAATTGTTACAGGAGATATATCTGCAAGACAGGCTCTGACGCAACGACCACAACCTACACAAACAGATTGTCCGTGTTTTTTCATTAAGAAATTAAATTTTCTATTTATTCTATGCTTTACTCTGTTTTCTACCTCTTTGCGAAAGTTTTCTCCTCCTGCAACTTCTGCAAAACTTCTAAGCATACATGCATCCCATCGTCTTAATCTATCTCCTACTTTCATGCTCAATGCCAGTTCATCAACAACATCAAAACAATAACAAGTTGGACAGACCATTATGCATGATCCACAGCTTAAACATCTTTCAGCTTCAGTTTCCCATATTTTGTGATTAATATTTTCTTCAAATATTTCAGGGAGATTGTCAAGATCTTCGAAGGGGCCGCCAGCTTTTGCAAATGCTTCTTTTTTTGCAATATTAAATTTTGCAAATAATGAAAAATCAATTACATTTAAATCGAAATATTTTTCTGCAAAATCTTTTCCTTTTTCAGATACTAGTGTCATCGAATAATCATTACCTACATCATGAAGCATAATATCAAAACCAGATTCAGGATTTTGCGAATTTACCTTATAACAAAATGCATCCTCATCACATAAAGATTTACAATCAATTCCTATTATTACTGAGTTTTCTCTTTTTGAAAGATAATTCGGGTCGCCATGACTTTCTGAAAAAGCTTCATCCAATATTTTTATTCCGGAAATATCACATGGTCTGACACCAAAAAGTACTATTTTCTCAGGGTTTGTTTTTGCACTAACTTTTCCGTCAAATGTATACTCAAGAATAACTTCTTCCTGGGGGAAAAAGAATTTTTTTGGGGAGAGTACTGTAGGTGTATAGTTTTGCTCAATTTTTTTGACGTCTGTTATAAAGTCAAAAAGTACCTTTCCCTCTTTTTTTGTTAATGCTGCAACTTTGTAGTCTTCAAGTGCTCTTTCCAGTCCATCGTAGACACTGTCTTTTGTAGACTGTTTGTTTAATACTGTGGTCATTTTATGACACCTCCATCAATGGTTTTTTGTTCAACCCATTCGAACCATTTAGAGAGTCCCAGGTTTTTAGTGCATGATGTTTCAATAACAGGCAGATTCTTATTAATTTTTTCAAGATCCATATAAAAAGATTTTTTGTTGAAATTTGTATAAGGAATAAGATCAGTTTTATTAAGGATCATAAGCTCCGATTCACGAAAGAGAAGAGGGTATTTAGCAGGTTTATCATCACCTTCAGCAGTGCTGAGTATTGCAACTTTTGCATTCTCCCCAATATTAAATTCTGATGGACAAACGAGATTGCCGACATTTTCAACAAAAATTATATCCAGGTTATCAAGATCAATCTTCTGTAGAGCTTTTTTTACACTCATAGAATTTAGATGGCAAGCTCCGTCAGTATTAATAACTACAAGGGGTATATTGTATTTTTCAAGTCTTTCAGCATCTCTGGCTGTTGTAATATCTCCCTCAATAACTGCAATAGAATATCTGTTCTTAAAGTGCTCCACTGTTCTTTCCAGTAGTGTTGTTTTTCCTGATCCTGGAGAACTAATTAAATTCAAAAGCAGTATTTGCTTTTTTTTAAGAAGGTCTGTTATCTCTTGTGCTCTGTCATCATTTTCTTCCAAAACTGCCTTCATTATTGAAATTTCCATTATAATTCTCCTTCAATACTTTCTATTAACAGGTCTTTACCCGAGATGGTTTCAAGTTTGGGTGATCCACAGGAGATGCAGAGATATGTATTATCACCTACAACAAAATCCAGACCACAGGAGCTACATCTCATTCTTATATCCACTCTCTCAATAGCAAGGCTTGCCCCTGCAGCAATTGTATTTTTTGAAACAGAGTTGAATGCAAATTCCATTAGATCCGGTGCCAGATGACGTTGACGTCCCACCTTTATATTTATTTTTGAAATTTTTGACAGATTATTATTTTTAGCGGTTTGGAGGATAATTTTAAAAATATTTGATACTACAGTTAGTTCATGCATCAGCATATCCTTGGCAGCTGCATACCAGCAGGAATATCAATTATTCTACTTCCACCAATTTCGGTTTCAAGAACAACTCTTCCAGGGTATCTGTCGACAATAGTTCCTATTACTCTGCTTTCCTTCCCCAGTGGGTGAGATTCCATTGTTTTAAGTATTTCCTTCCAACCATCTCCTGCAACAATGATCACCTTCCCCTCATTAGCAAGGTGTAGGGGATCAAAACCCAGAAATTCGCAAAGGCCTCTTGTACTTTCGGCAAGAGGAATATTTTTTTCATTTATAGATATTCCAAAATTTACTTTTTCGGATAGTTCTGTAAGAACAGCAGCAAGGCCTCCTCTTGTAGCATCTCTCATAAAATGGATAGAATCATTTACAGCTAAGCAGTTTTTAATAAGATTATTTAAGGGAGCACAGTCAGATTTAATATCGTTTGTAAATGAATTACGAATGGAAAGAACTGCCAGACCATGATCCCCGATATTTCCATTTATCAATATTTTATCTCCAGGTTTAACATTTGCTCCTGAGCCAATTAATTTGTGTTTTTTTTGTAAGAAACCTACTCCGGCTGTATTTATAAACATTCTGTCACAGGCTCCTTTTTCAACAACCTTAGTGTCTCCTGTTATAATACTAACTCCTGCTGAATCAGCTGTTTTTGACATCGATTTTACTATACTTTCCAACTCATCAATACTAAGCCCCTCTTCTAAAATAAATGCACAGCTGAGATATTTGGGAATTGCTCCGGATACAGCCAGATCATTAACTGTGCCGCAAACAGCAAGTTTTCCTATGTCTCCGCCAGGAAAATATATTGGATTAACAACATAGGAATCTGTTGTAAAAGCAGTAATACCTAACTCACTATCAAATACAGCAGAGTCAGTCATTTCAATGGAGTTATTTTTTCCAAAATTGGAAGTAAACATTTTGATAAGATCCATTGTAAGCTTTCCACCGCTGCCATGATCCAGAGTAATAATATTGGAACTCATACTGCCTCCCTCTTATATTTATACCAGGTGGCACATGATCCTTCCCCTGAAACCATACAGGCGCCGACTGGATTTACAGGGGTACATAGATGGCTGAACAAAGGACAATCAGCAGGAGTTTTAAATCCTTTTAATATTTCTCCACAAATACATCCTTTCTCTTCTTCTGATTCTGTTCTTTCTACAGGATTAAAAATTTGACGTGCATCAAAGGATTTAAATTCAGATTTAAGAGAAAGACCGCTTCCTGGAATAGTCCCTATGCCCCGCCACCAGTCATCACTTGTTTCAAAGACTTTATTCATCATGGCCAGTGCCTTTTTATTTCCCTTTTTTTTAACTGCCCTTGTGTATTGATTTTCCAGTGCCGGCTGATTTTTTTCGATCTGATTTACCAGCATATAAATTGACTGCAGGATATCCAGAGCTTCAAAACCTGAAACAACACAACCCAATTTATAATCTTCCACTATCGATTTGTAGATTTCTGTACCTGTAATTACACTTACATGACCTGGGCATATATACCCGTTTATTTTTACACCCTCAGTAATCAATGCTTTCATTACCGGAGGCATAATTTTATGAGCACTTAAAATATAGAAATTATCCAAACCGGTTTCCTGGGCCTGGTGTATGGCTGCTGCACTTAATGGAGCTGTAGTTTCAAAACCAATTCCCGGGAACACAATCTTTTTGTCTTTGTTATCTTTTGCAATTTGTAGAGCGTCCAGTACTGAGTAAACTATTCTAATATCTCTACCTGCGGACTTTTCTTTATACAAGGAGGTCTCTGTTCCTGGAACTCTTATAAGATCTCCAAGAGTTGTTAAAATAATATTTTCAGTTCTACTGCATTCAAGTGCATCATCAATAAAATATCTGGATGTAACACATACAGGGCAACCAGGGCCGGAGAGTAACTTTATGTTATCCGGCAGAAGGGATGGAATACCAAACTTATGTATCGATGTAGTATGTCCACCACATACTTCCATAAGTGTAATTTCTTTTTTAGAAATAAATTTAATAGCTTCTACAGCTTCCCTAATGAGGTTTTTATTTCTGAACTCATCAATATATTTAATTGTCTAACTCCTTTGAATAATCTTTTTGATACATCTTTTTCTTAATTTCCTGCATAAGATTTAGAGTACTGTTAGCTTCTGCTTCATCTATTTTTGCGATCCCATAACCGGAATGAATTAGCATGAAATCCCCAACATTTATATCTTCAACAAGTTTTATACTTGCGTTGTACATTGTTCCACCGACACTGACTTTTGCCATATCTCCGGTAATAGAAATTATTTCTGCGGGTATGCTTAAACACATATATGGTTCCTTCTTTGGGCTGCAATAATCAGTTGTCCCAGAGCAAGGCCTCCATCATTAGATGGAATTTTACTGTGGGTGAGTGTTTCGAAACCCATCTCAATTAGTTTTGTTTCTGTCTTTTCCAGAAGGTATCCATTCATAAAAACTCCTCCTGACAGTGCGGCTTTGTTAATGCCTGTTTTATTTCGCAATGTCTCAGCTGATTTACAAATTATTTCTACAATAGTGTTGTGGAATTTGGTTGAAATAAATGATACAGGGCTACCCTTAATAATATCTTCTGTTATTGATGTAAAGACAGAATCCATGTTTATCTCTTCATCTATTTTAAATGGATAGTATTCATTGTTTACCTGAGTGCTTTCAATAATTGCTTCCAGGCGCATAGGTGCTTCTGCATCGAAGCTGCTGTAGAGGCATAGGCCAAGCATTGCCGAAACAGCATCAAAAAGTCTTCCTGCACTGGACGTTAATGGGGTATTTATTTTCTTATCTATAATGTCTAAAAGAAGTTCAACTTCTTCCCTGGGGATCTGCTTAAGGAAGGGGATATCCATGCTTAAAAAATCTCTGTTATATGTAGAGTACAAAGCTGAAATAGCCATTCGCCAGGGTTCGGCTACAGCTTTATCACCTCCAGGAAGGGGAAGATAGTTAAAGTGAAAGTGTCGGATATAATTTTCAAAGTTACAGGTAAATATTTCTCCTCCCCAGATATTGCCATCATCACCTAATCCCGTTCCATCAAAACTGAAACCTATAACATTATCAGTCACTCCGTTTTCTGCCATACAGGAGGCAATGTGTGCATGATGATGCTGGATAGCCATTTGGGGAACAGAATAATTTTTAAAAAAGCTTGTAGTAAGATAATCAGGGTGTAGATCGTGGGCTATTAGAGAAGGGGTAAACCTAAAAAGTTTTTTATATCTGTTTAATGACTCTTTGTAAAACTGAAGTGTTTCAATATTCTTTAGATCTCCAATGTGCTGACTTAGAATTGCTTTATTTTCTTTTCCTATGCAGAAACATGTTTTTAGTTCACTTCCTGTTGCCAAAATTCCATCAATGTTGGTATTGATTTTTATGGATTCCGGAGCCCAGCCTCGTGACCTTCTAAATACTCTCTCTTTTCCATTTATTATTTTTATTACAGAATCATCAGTTCTGTTTTGAATATCCCTGTTGTATGTTAATACTGCATCACAGAATCCTGAAAATCTTTTAACAGCAGAATCATTA
>JAOZPU010000025.1:0-2684 GCA_029932585.1 Spirochaetia bacterium
TGATCCTCATCAAAGTGAATACACAGCAGAACGATGGACAACCCGTAGATGGATTACAGGTTTTAAAGGTTCTGCAGGCCTTGTTGTTATAACTGCAGATAAAGCAGGATTGTGGACTGATTCCCGTTATCATCTTCAGGGGGCAAATGAGCTGAAAGGTACCGAAATTGAACTATTTAAAGTTGGATTACCTGAGGTCCCGGGACATCTTGAATGGCTGGCTGATGAACTGAAACCTGGTTCTGTAGTAGGCAGTAATTTATGGACAACCTCCATAGATAATAAGAAAGAACTTGATACTGCTCTTGCCGGGACTGGCATAAAGTACCAGGGGTGTAGAGATTTACTGGATGATGTATGGCCTGATCGGCCAGAATTCCCTGGAAGGCCTGTTTTTCAGCTTGATATGAAATATTCCGGCAGGAGCAGAGAAGATAAAATATCTGATATTAGAGTGTGGATGAAAAAGAAAAGGCTGGAATGGTCTCTTGTATCCTCTCTTCCTGATATTGCATGGATTCTTAACCTTAGAGGTCGTGATATAAGTTATAACCCTTTATTTCTTAGTTATTTACTTATTGGCAGAGGTTCCTGTTATCTTTACATCAATGAAGGTCAGTTACCTTCCGATCTTGTTAAACTGTTGGAAGATGAAGGTACTATTATTCGGTCTTATAATGATCTTGAAAGTCATGCTGCTTCTCTTAATCCGGGAAGGATCAATCTTTCACCTGGAACTTCCAGTGTTGGTGTTGAACAACTCTTCAATAATGACTGGGTAAAGGTTTATGAGAAAGATATTTCCATAGACATGAGAGCAATAAAAAATAGGGTGGAAATTTCTGCTATAAAAGATGTAATGATAAAGGATGGTGTAGCTTTAGTCCGATTTTTGATATGGCTTGAAGAGAATTGGCCCAAGGGAGAGCTTGATGAAGTTAGCCTTGCGGAGAAACTTGCAGATTTACGTAGTTATCAGGATAATTTTATTGGGTTAAGTTTTGCCACTATTGCCGGATTTAATGATCATGGTGCAATTATCCATTATTCAGCAACAAAGGAAAGTGCCTATACTTTAACCTCTCCTGGAGTTCTTCTTCTGGATTCAGGAGGACAATATCTGGAGGGTACTACTGATATTACCAGAGTTCTTAAATTCGGGGATGTTTCTTTAGAAGTGATTCATGACTACACACTTGTTCTAAAGGGTCATATAGATCTTGCATTGGTATCTTTTCCTGAAGGAACAAGGGGCTTTCAGCTTGATATTCTTGCCAGGAAGGCTTTATGGGATGAAGGTAGAAATTATGGCCATGGTACAGGGCATGGAGTAGGTTTTTTTCTTAATGTACATGAAGGCCCGCAAACAATAAGTCAAAAAGCTGTGGATGTTTCAATTAAAGAAGGGATGATTACATCTAATGAGCCAGGTATCTATCTTGAAAACAAATATGGGATACGAATTGAAAATTTAATTCTTGCTGTAAAGAGTGATATAGGTATAACAGATAATTTTCTTAAGTTTGAAACACTATCATTATGTCCGTTGGAACTGGATTTAATAGATTCCAATTTATTGACAGTTACTCAAAAAGAATGGGTTAATAACTATCATAATCAGGTTTATAATACACTTTCCCCTCTACTTAAAGAATCAGAAAGGGTTTGGCTGGAAAATAAAACCAGGAGGATTTAGTGTTTCAAAAAATGAAGAGGAAGGAACAATTATCTACACGGACTGCAATAATTCAAAGAGCATCATGGGTTGGAATAATTGGGAATACATTTCTGTCTATAATTAAAATTACTGCAGGTATAATAAGTGGGTCTTTTGCTTTATTGGGGGATGGAATAGATTCTGGTACAGATATTGTAACATCAGTTGTAACTCTGATTACATCAAAAATTGCAGATCAGCCTCCGGATAAAGGTCATCCCTATGGTCATGGACGTGCTGAAACTGTTGCTACAAAGGCTCTTTCATTTATTATTTTTTTTGCAGGAGCACAGCTGGCTCTAACAACAATAAAAAAAATATTCGAAAGTGCAGAAAGAACCCTTCCTGATTTTTTTGCAATCTATATTGTAATTATATCAATTTTGGGGAAGGCTTTTCTTGCTTTTTATAAATATAAAGCTGGGAAAAAGGTAAATAGTTCTATGCTTTTGGCAGACTCAAAAAATATGATGAATGATATTCTTATTTCTATAAGTGTTCTTATAGGATTAATATTTACTTTACTATTTAATATGCCTATTGTAGATACTGTTACAGCTTTAATAATTAGTGTCTGGATAATGAAGGTAGCATTTGATATCTTTTTAGAAACCAGTATAGAGCTCATGGATGGTTTGGAGGATCAATCTATTTATACTGAAGTGTTTAATGCTGCCTGTGGTATATCTGGAGTAAAAAATCCGCATCGTACAAGGATTCGAAAGATCAATACTATGTATGTTGTTGATATGGATATAGAAGTTGATGGTAATCTTTCAGTTACAGAAGGACACGATATTTCAAAAAAAGTTCATGATTGTATTCAAAACAAAATAGAAAATATATACGATGTAATAATTCATGTAGAACCAATTGGAAACAAAGAAGAAAAAGAAAAATTTGGTCTGTCAAAGGAATCTATCGGCAAAGAGTCATAAATTGTGGGTGTTATATAATGTAGGGGTAG
>JAOZPU010000025.1:2784-22394 GCA_029932585.1 Spirochaetia bacterium
AGGAGAAAAAATGGTTGATGCATTAAAAATAAATAATAAGTTTCAAAAAAGGAAAGGCCCTGTTGTTCTTGTAATTATGGATGGTGTGGGTTTTGGTAAATACAAGGAAGGAGATAGTTTTGCTGCTGCTCATACAGAGATTCTTGATAAGCTTATGAAAGAGAACCCTATGGTTCAATTGAAGGCCCATGGGAAGGCCGTAGGACTTCCGGATGATAGTGATATGGGTAATAGTGAAGTAGGGCATAATGCCATAGGTTGTGGCCGGGTTTTTGACCAGGGAGCAAAACTTGTTTCAAATTCTATAAAAACAGGCAAGATGTTTGATGGTGATGTCTGGAAAAAACTGATAAAAAATGTAAAGTCGAATAATAGTACCCTTCATTTGCTGGGATTACTTTCAGATGGAAATGTTCATTCCCATATTGATCACCTTAAAGCTATGATTATCAGAGCCAAAGATGATGGAATAACGCGTGTTAGAGTTCATGCTCTTCTTGATGGCAGGGATGTAGGAGAGACTTCAGCTTTTGATTTTTTTGATCCCTTTGAGAAATTTCTTTCAGATTTAAAAAGTGATAGCTTTGATGCAGCCATAGCTTCAGGTGGGGGCCGAATGGTAATTACTATGGATAGATACAACGCTGACTGGAACATGGTAAAAAAGGGGTGGGAAACACATATCCTTGGAGAAGGACGTTCTTTTAAATCATCACATGAGGCTATTGAAACCCTAAGAACTGATTCTGGTGCTATAGATCAGGATGTGCCTCCTTTTGTAATATCAGATAACAATGGCCCTATAGGTACAGTTGAAGATGGAGACAGTTTTATTTTATTCAATTTTAGAGGTGACAGAGCATTGGAGATTACTAAAACTTTTGAGGAAGGAGATACCTTTGACAGGTTTGATCGAAAAAGAACTCCTAAGGTTGAATATGCAGGTATGATGGAATATGACGGAGATCTGCATGTGCCTGAGCAGTATCTGGTAACACCTCCATCTATTGACAGAACAATGTGTGAATATCTTACTTCCAGTGGTGTAACACAGTATTCAATAAGCGAAACTCAAAAATTTGGTCATATAACATATTTTTTTAATGGAAATAAAAGTGGGAAATTCAGTGAAGAACTGGAAACTTATGTTGAAATTCCATCAGATATACTCCCTTTTGAGCAGAGACCATGGATGAAATGTGCTGAAATTACTGATAATGTTATTAAAACTATTAAAGATGGAGAATACGATTTTATAAAATTAAATTTTCCTAATGGAGATATGGTTGGGCATACTGGTAATTATGAAGCTGTTATATGCTCTCTGGAAGCTCTGGATTTGAGTATTGGCAGACTTCAAAAGGCTGTTGAATCTGCAGGTGGAATAATGGTTATCAGTGCAGATCATGGTAATTCTGATGATATGTTTGAACATAATAAAAAAACAGGAGAAGTTGTTTATAAAGAGGATGGTACTCCCAAGGCTAAGACCTCCCATTCCCTTAATCCTGTCCCCTGCATTATTTATGATCCGGATGGAAAAGGTGAGTATAAATCTACTCTAAAAGAGGGGCTGGGAATTAGTGCTTTGGCTGCAACCTGTATTGAATTATTGGGGTTTGTGGCTCCGGATGATTATGATGAATCTGTTTTAGATATGTAACCTTAGGAGATTTTACGATTTTGCCGGGAATGGATTTATTTTGTTATATCGCCCGATATCATCAGAATAAATTCCATTTTTTATATAAATTCTAACTTCAAAATGCAAATGAGGCCCTGTCGAGAATCCTGTATTCCCTATTAAGCCAAGTGTCTGATTTGCATTTATATAAAAGTTTTTTTTAAGAAGAGTTTCTGATTCCATATGTGCATAAAAAGTAGCCCATGCTGTTGCCCCTGGGTATAGAGCACTTATTTCTTCATTTAATGCATGTTTGAGTGTTATAAAATTGCCGTAGCGATCATCTGTACCTTTATCAATTACAGTACCTGGATACACGGCTACAACATTTCCAGGGGGATTCCCCTCTCTTATTATTTCTCCTGCATGATCCACATAAGAAATATTACTTACATTAATTATGTCTACCGCAAAATGTGGTGTAGACCCACCACTGCCAAATGGATTTTCCCTTTCTGTCATATATCCGTCAGTAACTCTGAATCCCTTTCCATCATTATGCTCATTGCTTAGTTTTACCGGATAAAGCATATCTGAAAAAACAGGATGCCATCTGGTAAGCGGTATTACAGATTCCCTGTTTGTAGCTAAAAATATTCTGGCCTGATACTCTTCTGTGGGTAATCTGGAATTTTCATATATAATTTCACTGTATGTTGCTGCTGAAGCAATATTTCCGGCAATTAATTTATAAGATTCTTTTCTTGCAGGAAGGTATCTTGTTAATTCTTCTGACATACGTATAACATTCAGGTAAGAATTGTGACGATCAAACTCAAAATTTTTCTGATTACTGGTAATATCATCTACTAATATTGATATTTCATCTTCTGTATTGGTAAAAAAATCATTAACTTTCAAATCTACCTGACTTGAATATTCTTCAATGGAAGATTTCATAGTTCGTTTAAATTTATCAATATTAAAAACATAAATAAGGCTTAAAATTAATACACCAGTTACTACTGTGGATGTAACTACAATAGCCGTATACCTGGAGAGGATTAAATTTAGGCGGTTTAGAAGACTTCCTTTATCACTTATTGGATCAGATGGAAGTAATACATTTAAAACTTTGTCTGACTGATCAAGCATTTCAGCAAAATATGCTCCTTTGCTAGCTTGTATTGCAAGTATAACACCAATTCTTTCTATAAAATCTTCACTTTCATCTTTTATATCTTGATACATTACAGGTATGTTGTATTTTTCCAAACTTGAAATTTTCCAAATTGAAGTTTTTTTTATATTCCAGCTTCTAAACACAACCTGTCCTCGTAAAGAGGAGGAGATAATTTCCTGAATAAAGAGTTCTTTGTTGTTAATTAATACAATACTTATCATATATGTTCCAGGGGTAACTCCATCAATTGTTATCCTGGTAGGTTTTGTAGAGTAAGATGAGTTTGTACTAAGCCAATTTAAGGCTGTTTTTGCTATATTCACACAATTTTGGTGAATTCCCTTTGCCATTATTGTTCCCAATTTGTAATTTTTTATATCTGATGTTTGATTGTTAAGGTAGGGACGATAGATACAAATGAGAAAATAATATATTTGACATTAATTTTCAATAGAAGTAATTATCATTTTGTTTATTTTTTTGATAAATTCTTCTCTAAAGATGAAATATCTTTTTCAATCTTTTTTATCTTGCTTGTTATCTGATTCATTCTGTATTCGATAGAATTCAGTATCCAAAATTGAAAATGATTGAATTTCTGCTGGGAATGAATCATCCATACTATCTTTATTGATACCAGAAGGACACTCAGCTCCAGAGAAATGAAAGATGGAAGCCAATGGGTAGTAAGTTCCGTTATGAAGAAGAAGCTTATCAGAAGAAGAAATATTATGTTTATTATTGTATCGACTTTTGAATATGATTTTCCTCCAATTTTCCCCAGCATGTTTTTTATTTCATCCCGTTCCTTGTTGTATTCCTGAATTTCCCTGAGGATTTCATTTTTCTTATCCTTTAGATCTTCCGGATCACTAATAGAATTGTTTTTTTCAGTTTTGTTCATTAATATGTCCTTTTTTATAAAAATATAGCTCGTATGATGACTTGGGAATATAGTAATGCAAAAATCAGCATTGAAATTATTAATGGAAGCAGAGAGGTTAAACTTTTTACCAGACTGGTTTTAAAGTGTTCATTAGTTACAATAAGGCATATGTGAACTGGAGACATCATTACTCCCATAAATCCGAATGAAAAGGCCAGGGAAACTGTTGATAAAATTTGATAAAATGCAGGATCTGAACCAAGAAGGGACATTGCTATTGGAATGGATGCTCCTGCAAAACCAACAGTTATTCCTGTTGCAAGTCCGCTGACGAAAGGAATTATCATTATCAAAGTAATAATAGGAATACCAAGATTATCCAGTTCTATCCTCATTTGATCCATTAGAAGTACACCATTTGGCATTCTTGCTTCTATAAATGCTCCATAGATGCTTACCAGGACAACTATTAGAACCATTATTACAGGTTTTTTATTTATAATAACTGTTTTCCAGTCTGATGCAGTTAAAGGTCTTTCAAATTGGAGAAGAATCATTGCACTTATCAGACCAATACTCATTGGTAGGTATTTACTAATTTGAGATATCTTGGGAAAGAAAATTAGAATTATTATATAAACAACTATAACTACAACTATTGGTGCGATAAGTTTTAATATCCCTTTTCCAGCTTTTTGTTTAACAATGTCCTGGTTTTTTACCTTTCGAAGGAGGAAAAAATATCCTGTAATTACTGCTGCAAGAGTCATAGGTATTCCAAGAAGAAAAAGCTGCCATATAGGTAAATCAACAATATTAGATGTTAAAATAAGCCCAGGATAAAGAGGCCATGTATATTCCCATATATGTCTAAACCAATAATTTATTTTTGTCTTTAAAACAGGATCAATTATTGATTTTTCATCGCAATCATCTACTAGTGGGGCTGAAAAAATTGCTCCCCCAGGCATTGGCAGAAGACCTATAATTGCAGGTAGGACAGCAATTGCACCTTTTACTGAAAGTTTTGCTTTTATTGTATTAACAAGATCTCCCATAATTCCTGCTTTTGCCATTTGAGACGAAAGCCATATAACAAGAAAGATTATTGCAGAAAGCATAGCATTATCTAAATGAGAGAATTCTTTCCATGCAATAGATCCTATTTCAGAAATAGAATGACCTGACCATAGTGCCAGAGTTGCTGTTCCTGCAAGTATTGAAATTGCAAGGTTTTTTATTACTTTATTTGCAACCAATATAATAGTGAGAGATATTAGAATTTTAATAAGTACCGGTATTCCCATAATAATTTTACCTACTGATCCTTTGATGCTGATATTTTTTCGGAAATATTCATAAAAGCTTCCAGTCCTATAGCATCAAAAGGGTTCGTGGGTGAACCTTCACCAGATCCAAATATCATTACCTCAGGTAGTTTGATTTTGGCAATTTCTGCAGCAACACCAATGGCTGTTTCTCTTTCTATTTCTGCTTTATCCAGGGGTGCTAAACCTGCTTTAACAAGCAGTGCTGCTCCCTGAGCTTCTGCTTCTCTTTTTATGAGGTTTGCTGCAGCATCCTCTTCTGCTTTTTGTCTGTTAAGTTTTGATACTGCAAATTCTTTTTCAGCCTGTGTTACAGCTTTTATCTTTATTACTTCTTCTGCTGCACGAGCCACAGCAATTTGGGCTTTACCCTGTTCTTCAGCTGTAATTGCATCCTGTTTAGCTCTTTCTGCATTTGCCTGGGCAACTATTTTCTGTTGTTCCGCTTCCTTTTTCTTTGCAATAAGAGAGTCAATAGTTGCATCAAAATCGATATCTTTAATAACAAATTGAAGTATTTCAATATCGTAACGTACAAATGGTGATACTTTTCTAATAACAGCATTGCCGGCATCATCATATTTTACTTTAACTGATCTTTCTATGAATTCTTTCCCTTCCAGGTTTGTATAGATTCGTTCTTCGGCAACAGTTTCAAATATTCCTCTTCGAATTTGTTCTTCTGCAAAAGCAGTAAATTCGGATCTTCTGGTTGAATAGGACTCTTCTGCTTTCATTAGGGTAGCTGTCTGCATTAAAGATTCGGTAATAACTTGTCTTATTAGATCACTCTGTATTTTATCGTAGGATTTAAAATCTTCATGAAGAAGTAGCTGGTTTTCTTCCTTTAGAGATAATCTGAATTTTATTGATCCTGAAATATCTGCAGTACCCCCATCGTTGAATCGTACCTGAATTGTATCTGCAGCTTCTCCTGATCCACCTTCAAGGTCAGATTTGCTAAAATAGTTCATATCAGAGATTTGATAGGTTGTAATTGTTCCAAATAATTTTCCGTACATTCCTGGTTTATCATGAATGGATATTTTCCCTGTTACTGCTGCTTGCTTAATTTGATAATAACCAGCTTTATTTGTTGCAACAAGATAACTGGAGAATGTAAAAATTACTCCACCCAAAATAATTATAATAACAATAAGACCCAACAGTTTTTTCATTTTTTGCACCTCTTTAAAGAGTATAACAAAGTAATTTATATTTTTCTATTGACATATGGTCTTTGTTTTTTTATTTTGTGAAAACAGTAAGGAAGGGTTTATGAACAAAAAATCAGCATTGGATGCATTGCCGAGCAGGAAGCTTGCTTCCGACCAGGCAGAGGATGCATTGCCGAGCAGGAAGCTTGCTTCCGACCAGGCAGTTGTTGTGCTTGGTGCAAGTCCCAGGGCCAGCCGTTATTCAAATATGGCAGTCAGGCAGCTTAAGAGTAATGGATATAGGGTAATTCCTGTAAACCCGGGGCATTCATCGGTTGAAGGTCTGGATACGGTTTCAAGACTTAGTGAGATAAAGGATCCTGTCCATACATTGACACTCTACTTGAGTCCTGTATGGAGTGAAAGAATTGAAGATGATATTATTAATTTGAAACCCGAAAGAGTAATATTTAATCCTGGAACAGAATCTCATAAATTACGGGAATCTTTAAATAATTCAGGAATACCTTATCTTGAGGCATGTACTTTAGTTATGCTTAGTACAGGTCAGTTTAGTAATTAAATGCTTATTAATCATAGTAGAATATGAAAAAAATTGTATAATAAAATGTAACAGCATTAACTATTCTTAAAAATAAATTTAATATTAATTTTAATTACTTCTGGTATAAGGAAATAGTGTGTTTGGAAATAGTTGCTCTAATTGGCACGATTTTTGCTTATATTATATTGGTAAGTTAATTAAAAATAGGCGGTTTATTTATGTCAGAAGCAGCTGTGCTTAAACGCTCTGCATATGTTAAAGAAATACAGACAGAGGTTGTAAGAAAATCTATTCATATGATGGTGGCCTTTGTCCCACTTATGGCCAGATACAATCTAATTTTAACTTTTAGTGCATTAGTTGCAGGGCTCCTGCTTTACACTTATTCTGAATTTATGCGTTTAAGAGGTGTTGAAATAACTTTTATTTCAAGAATTACTTCAGCAGCATCCAGAGGCAGGGATAAGGGGTTTGTGTTTGGGCCAGTTACTCTTGCAATTGGGACACTTATGGCTTTAATGCTTTATCCTGAACCTGCGGCAGCAGTTGCTATATATGCTTTGGCTTTTGGAGATGGCTTTTCCTCACTTTTTGGTAAACTTTTTGGTCGGATAACTATTCCTTTTACAGGTGGAAAAACATATGCAGGTTCTACTGCATGCTTACTTTCTGTTTTTCTAACTACACTTGCTGTTTCAGGTTCCGTTAGAGTAGCAATTATTATTGCAGTCCTGGCTACGGTACTCGAATCACTTCCTTCAGGAGATATGGATAATATGCTCATACCTGTTGGAACAGGTTTTATTGCAATTCTGGTTATGTAGCTAGATCCACTGGTATATTTTATAAATTTTGTATCCAAATAAGGCTGTTCCTGAAATAAGACTTAAAACTGCCATATAGCTTAGTATCCCGGGAATTAAACTAAAAAGTATTTCATTCCCAATAGAAATCATCCCTACTGCAAGAGCAAGAAACAGATAATCACGACTGTTATTTTTTATGGCTCCAACTAAAAAATTTAGTACAGCGAATAATTGTAAAATAATAAAAATTATATTCATACCATATTCGGATCCTGTTCCTTTTAAAAGGATAATATTTGTCTCTAAAAGATCAATTGGAATAGATGAGGATAGAATAAATGAAATTAGTGTTATTAAGAGAAAAAAAGATTGCTGTTTTTGAAATGATATACCTGTTGTAAATAATCCTGATGTGAACAGGCATAATATTATTACAATTTCTCCAAAATAAACAGTTCGTGAAATTATTTCAGATAGGTAAACAGGATATCCAAGGAATCCATCAACAAGGAATAAACTTCTTAATGAAGTAAATGAAAGTACAAGTATGGCAATACTAAAGAAAAACATTTCAGGTGAGGCTGTATTTTTAAATAGGTTTCGCAATATAAGACCTGCTGAAACAACAAATAAATTCTTTATTAGAATCAGATATAAAACATTATATGGAGAATAATTAAGGGTAAGACCATTTAATTCATCAGGCATTGAAATTCCAGTAAGTTTCCAGTGTAAAAATATTATTACAGTTGTTATTAAAATTAGCATAATTATGGAAATATATAGTGCTGTTTGGGTTATGTAGGAACGTATTGGTTTCATATCTATATTTTAAACGAGAAAATATAAAAATTGCTACAGGGAAGGTTGAATTCTTTCGATAATTTGTATTGGGAGGATCTCAAAATGAGAAAAATAGTAGTAACATTGGTATTCCTTTTATCTTCTTCTTTTATTTTCTCTGGAGATATTGCTCAGTATATAAATCTGGGGTTTTCCAGTGATTCAAAATATTTCATGTTTGGACAATATGGTATTAGTACTGAAGATACAAAAGCGTTTGCTGAAACATATATAGTGGATGTCTCCAAAAATATTTTTATTAGTGATGGAGTAAACAGTAGGAAGTTTTCTGAAGAAATACTTCCAGGTCAGGAAGGGTTGGGTGCACTTTTTACAATTATGGAAGATTCTATGGCTGTAATTAGTAAAACTGGAATTAATCATATTTCAACTGGAAGAGTTGTGTATCTATTGGTAAATGGTGCAAAACCAAAAGAACGGCTGGAATTTAGGGATTTTTATAAAGGGGATGCTTACACAGTAACTCTTGTGCAGGAACGTTTTGGATCTGAGGACAATATAAGTTCTTCTTTTCATATTAATCTATCGGTTACAGATAAAGAAGATAAGATAAGAACTTATACAATAGGACTTCCAAATTATAAAAGAAAAGATGTCCTGGGTTATAGAATTAAACAGGTTGTTTTTACTCCTTCAGAAGAAGGCCTTGTCTTTGTAATAGAAAAAGAGATTAGAGGCCCTCAGGGTAAGTCTATTCGTTACATGGTTGAAACTCTGGTATTCTAGATAAAATCTCTAATGGGAATCTCCTTGTTGCCTTTTTCATGATGCGCAATGAGGAATGAGGAGACTCCTGCTGTCACTGTATCTATTAAAACACTAAAGCTGACTAAAATTGGAGCTATGGATCCAATAATTAAAAAACCTTCTTCCAGTCCTTTTCCATATAATTTACACATTGCTGACAGGGAAACGAGAACCCCTAAACCTGGGACTGTTCCAGCTAAAAAAGAACTTAGAATGCTAAAAAGCATAATCCATAGTATTTCTAATGGTCCAATTGCAAGACTTGAATATGATTTAAGTATCAAAATAAATGTTATACTTGTTATAGCTGCAGTTCCAGCTTTTCCAAAAAGTGTAAATACAGGTAATGTTGCAGACCCAATCTTGCGGGGAACGCCCAAATTTTCCTTAACATGTAAAGTTAGACTGGAAAGAGTAAAATAACTATTCCCTGAAGCTGCTGCCGCTAAAGAAGGACCCAAAATTGCATATATAATTTTATATGGATTTTGTTTACCGCCCAGAAAATAGATTAGAGCCGGGTAGATTCCAAATATAACTAATGTTGTATTAATTACAAAAAGAATTATAAGCTGATTAAATAAAACTAATTGTGGTGTATGAATAATCTGAATTGTAAAATTAGTTGCAAGAATTATCATTCCAAAACCAAGGATTTCAACAATAAAAGATCCTATATGATAAAGTATTCTGGACATTGCATCAAAAAATTGATACGCAGGTCTGGTCATTACTTTGTCGAATGAAAAATTATTTCCAAGTAAAAAACCAAGAAAAGTTACAGGAAGAAGATAATTACTATTTTCAGAAAAAATTTGGAAAAGACTCATAGGAAATATTGAAGTAAGAATATTTTTATATCCTGGGAAACTATAGCTTATTTGATTTTCTATAATAATAGGAATTCTGTCAGGTGCAAATAGTAATACTATCCCTGTTGCAATTAATACCAGTAAAGTACTTGAAACAACAATGTATGCACCTGTTTTTAGATATATTGGTCCTAAACGGTTTTCCTGTTTAAGTTTAAAAGTACCATAACCAATAGAGAAAAATACAATAGGAAATATTGTGAAACGACCAATATTTATTGTAAGTTCAGTGAGAAAATTAAGAACGTCTTTGAATACAATATTTTCCGGTGAGATAAATATACCCAGAACAATTCCAATTGTAATTCCCAGTAGATATTTTAGCCATATTTTCATGGATAAAACATACCTTAATAGGATTTAAGAATCAAGTGAAGTGATATAAAAAGCTAATCTATCTTTTTTTTCATTGTAAAAGATTTAAGCATTCCTCTATCCTGAAATTTGAATTTTTTCCCATGAACAGATCTTCCTCTTTCGGTAATATTTCTAAAAATAAATTCTGCATATTCATCAATTTCAAAAGAATTTGAACTAAAAGAGTTTATTGTAAGCTGTTCATTCTGATATGAAGCAAAAAGAGATTTAGTTAAAGCAGACAGACCGCCAGTTCCTATAGCATGTAGCGGTGCAGAAATATCATTTTGATCAATATTATGTATAAGAGAAATATTACCACTGCCAATATTTTGGAAATATAAAATAATTTCTTTTATTATAAATATATTCCCTTTTAAGCTTGTATCTATAGCTCTTTCAATTTCTGAAGATGAAATTTCATGAATTGGTTTATTATTATGGTCAGATGATAGGATCGTAAGTGCTTCATCGAACCCTCCAAGTTTATTTTGACAGTCAAGAATTATATTTTTTGCTGATAATGGTGATTTATTATTCCAGCTAATTTCAAGAAGATTCTTTTTTTTTGTATCTGGTTTTTTATCCGGATTATTAAAAGATGCAGCAACTAAGGAATCATTTTCAAGGAAAAGTTCAATAATTTTTGTTTTAAGATCGGAATCAGGGCCGGTTATTAAAATTTTATGTTTCATAATTTCCTTATATTCTTAAAAAGTAAGTCTATTTGGCATTCTGATTTTTCTTCACCGTCCAGCCAGTCTATTATTATATCAAAATTATCATTAATTGGTTTAAAATTTACATTATTTTTTATCAATTTTAATGTATTAATCATAAAAGTCCACCATGTAAATAACTGAAAAGGTTCTCTTTTGAACCATTCAATATCCTGATGGTAATTTCTGCCAATTAATTCTGAAATTATTGGATATTCCAAATATTTTTTTAGTATAAGAAATTGTGATTCATTTTCCTTGAGTTGTGAATCCTCCCACTTATTCTGGGAAGTAATAATTAGTGCCATTTTTACTAGTTCATGATGGTGAGACTCTTCTATTCCTGCTTCTGAGAGGGAATAACCAAGAGCCTGAGTTATATTGAGATCTTCAAGAAGTTCCAATAAATCAAAATTTAAGAGTTCCTCTGTGTTTGTAGAGTTTAATTGTGATAATGGGAAAAGAGTAATCCAGGCAAGCAGCATTGTCCAGGCTTCCGGCATTATTTCCATTCCTGTAAAGATATATTTTATCCATAGATGTTCTTTTTTAACTTCCTGGCTTTTCATTGTTCCTAAAGACTCAACTGATTTAATTATTTCATTAAATAATAGTGACACCTGTTCCAGTGAATGCTCATTAATAAAAGTACTTGTTTTTAGTTCCTCAAGGAAGGTTGTGTATTTATTGGTAAGTTGAATTTTAAATTCTTTCGATAAGCTTGTTTCTTTTAATACAAGTGCCTTAATACCTGCTGTCATATCTTTATGAAATAATTCGTACAATTTATTTGCTGCAGGTCTTAAAGATAGTTCTCTAAGTGCTCTATCTATATCTTTTGTTCCTCTTCCATCAAGTTCTCTCTCTAATTGATCCCAATTTCCGGATTCATCAAAAACTTGCCTGAAATCCAAAAAAACCTGGCATTCATAGCCATTTAAATGTAAATAGAGTCCATCGTTAAAAACACTTTTAGAATTTCTTATAAAATATAATTTGGATCTTTGTTCTTTAAAAATACAGAAATGTCTGGAACTATTTTGGAGATTAAGGGAAGAACCTATATTAGTGTTTGTCTGATTTAGTTTTTCTGCTGCACTATTAATCCATCCTGCAGCAGAAATATATGAGTTATTAAAAAAAACAATTGCCTTTTCATCATCTTTACTGTTTGACCAGGCAAATACATTTTCATTAATATGGCCTTCCTGAGTAAATAAATCATAAAGTTGGAAATTCTTCGATTCAGAAAAAAGGTATCTTTTTTTAATTAGCGGGAATATTTCTCTGTTATGTCTGTCTATAAAGTTTGCATCTGGAATTTCATTGTGATATGCTTTTCGGTATTCCATTCCATATTTTTCTTTAAATCCTTCTATTTGACCATGTCCGAACATTGGCAGTCCAGGCATAGTTGACAACATTGTACATATACCAAAATATTTATCTCCCATACCAAATTGCTCTGCTGCTGTATCTTCATCAGGGTTATTCATAAAATTTACAAATCTTTTAAGTATTTCAGGATCAAATTTAAGTGTATTTTTAATGGTTTCTTTATATTTATGATTTTCTTCCATTTTGAGCATATTCATGAAGGCGCTGTTATATACCCTGTGCATTCCAAGATTTTTTACAAAATAACCTTCCATCATCCAGAAAGCTTCTGCAAGTAGAAGAGTGTCCGGTGCTTCGTCTTTTATCCTGTCAACAACTTCTCTCCAGAATTCAATAGGTATAGCTTTGTTGAATTCTGATCTGCTTAAACCTTTTTCTGATCTTGTTGGAATATCTCCTCCTGATCCAGGTTCGGGAAACCATAATCTTTGTATATGTTTTTTTGCCAATGTCATAGCTGCATCAAAACGAATAACAGGAAAATTCCTGGCAACATGAAGAATTGTCTGTATAATGGCTTCTCTTGTTTCCGGATTAAGGTAGTTTAGCTGGGCTGTGTCATTCCACGGCATAGATGTCCCATCATTCCCATGATAGATATGACGTTCTTCGCCATTCTTGAAATCTACCCTTTTAAAGGTAACTGCTGCATCTGTCTGATCATAATAATGATCTTCGATATATATTCCAACATCAGGATTCGGAGATAGATTTTGACCATTAAAACTATAATTTGGATATGGAGAAGAGGGTAGTTGTAAAAACCAGTCAGGATGTTCATTTACCCAGTCTGAATCAATTCCTGTATGATTTGGAACCATATCACTTGCAAGGCGGATGCTTCTCTCTGCACATCTCTGTTTAAGATTATGTAAAGCCTCCCAGCCTCCTAATTCCTCTGCAATTTCATACCTTTTTAATGAATATGCAGAAGACTCTGCTTCGGGATTCCCACAGGTTCGTTTTATTTGTTTGGAAGCACTGCTTCTTTCCCATAGTCCAATAAGCCACAATGCTGAGAATCCTCTGGATGAAATTATATCAAGTTCTTTGTCTGGTATTTGATCCAGTCTGGTAATTGATGTTTGGTAATGTTTTGATAGCTGATCCAGCCAGACAAGAGTACTCTTTGCCAGCATAACTACATTTGGCATCCAGTTTGAGTCCATACTGAAACCCTCCGGACTGCCATCACCATAATCATAGTTATAGACTTCAACCGGTCCTGGCCCTGGTGGGAAATGGGGCTTGTTTTCCTCTTTTAAAAAATCAATTCCTCTCAAAAGCATCTGGAATTTATCACCTAGTAATAGCTCCCATTTTTCTGAAATATATGAAAGTTGGTCTATTAAGCTATCAGGATGTGCCTTACTGGGTGCTTTTAGAAAATCTATTATATTAAAGTCACTATCTCCAGGTCCATTAATGGTTTTTAGGAAAGAATAGTTATTTTCCAGCATTTCAAGATAGGCTGTATTTTTTATAAGAGTTTTTTCTTCAAAAAGTACCCTGTATGGAATACAGGCTGGATTTTCATTTGTTAAGCGAAGTACAATTAATTCTTCTATTGTACTGCCGTTCATGGAAAAATCATTTTTAAATAGATTGACTACTTTTTCTGTTTTTACTTTTCCAATTTTATTTTCTGCATTTTTTCTGGCTTCTATAAAAATATCAGGATAGTCCTGGGTCAGGTATTTGGAAAATATATATTCAAATATTTGTCCAATTAAATTTACTGCATATACTCCAGCTGCAGTTGTTTTGTCTGATTCATTATTTTTTTCGAGGTATCTATTGATTTTTTCTGATATATTGCTTGCATCAGAGAAAGTAATTTCAAAATTTTTGTCAACAATAATTCCAGCATTATTTTCAATTTTAATTTTCATTGTTACCTCAATTATGAAGTTATTTACTATTTTTTTCCAGTTTGTTAATTCTATCTCTTATTCTTGCGGCTTCTTCATAGTCCTCAATTTCGATAACTTTTTCAAGTTCAAGTTTAAGCATTTTAATTTCTGTTTTAGTTAATTCTTTATTTGTATCTGTAGTTTTATTTGTTATTGAGTCTATGGGAATACCAGCCTCATCAATAATATCCTCATCGATAAAAATCGGGCATTTTTTTCTGACAGCAAGACCTAAGGCATCTGAAGGGCGACAGTCTATTGTTATCTCTTCTCTTCCTTTTTTTAATACTAATTTTGAAAAAAAAGTTCCATTATTAAGAGAATTTATCTCTATTCGTAAAATATTTGTTTTTAACTGCTTAAATATTCTTATAAACAGATCATGTGTAAGGGGTCTTGGCATTGGGACACTCCCAAGGCCAATTAGTATTGATTGAGCTTCAAGTTGTCCCATAAAAATAGGTACTGCACTTTCTGCACCTATGGGCCGTATAAGCACAGCATTTCCCTGGTCTGTTCTTGCAATAGTCCAAATTTCAGCTTCTACAAGCATCTAGTTATCTCCTATACTAATGATAAGGAAATTTTTGGCTAATTTCAACTTATGTACTCTTTAATTATCTCTGTGTTATCAAGAGCTCTGATAGCTGCGTCACGAAGAGCTTCTATTTCGTTTTCTCCTGGAAAAACAAATATTCTGCCAATAAATTCAATGCTTTTTTTTATATTATCTATTAGGATATCACTGTATGCAAGACCCCCTGTAAGGATAATTCCGTCTACTTTCCCATTCAACACTGTTGAAAGAGCACCGATCTCTTTTGCAACCTGATAAGCCATAGCATAATAAATAAGTTCTGCATTTTTATCTCCACTTTCAATCATTTTCTCAATTTCTGTACCTTCAGCTGTTTTAAGGTAAGCTGTGAGCCCTCCATTTCCCTTTAATTTTTTAAGAATCTCTTTTTTATTGTATTTACCTGAGAAACATAAATCTACAAGCTGCCCGGCTGGGAGTGTTCCACTTCTTTCCGGTGAAAAGGGGCCTTCGCCATTTAGGGCATTATTTACATCAATAACACGACCATTTAAGTGTGCACCTACAGATATTCCTCCTCCCATATGTGCAACAATAAAATTGCAGTTTTCATAAGCTTTGCCTAGCTCTTTAGCAGCTCTTCTTGCGGTGGCTTTTTGATTAAGGGCATGAAATATTGATAATCTGGGGAGTTCGGGATGTCCGGATATCCTTGCAAAATCGATCATTTCATCAACTACTACAGGATCAGCTATAAAACTGGGAATACTTGCTTTTTCTGCAATACTATAAGCTATAATTCCTCCAAGGTTAGATGCATGTTCACCTCTTTTTGCCTCTTTAAGGTCCTCTATCATATCTGAATTTACTTTCCATACTCCACCTGGAATAGATTTAAGAAGACCTCCTCTTCCAATAACACAATCCAGTGATGAAACATCAATTCCGGATTTTTCAAGTCCTGTTTCTATAAGTTTGCTTCGGAAATCAAATTGATCTCCTATGGTTGGGAATTTATCAAGTTCATTATGGTTATGTCTTATTGTTTTTACCAGTTTTTCGTTTTGTCCATCGAAAACAGCATATTTTGTAGAAGTTGAACCAGGGTTAATTATAAGTATTCGGTATTCCATTAAAGTCTCCTATTCTGTATTATTACCCAGCTTAATAAGTAATGCAAGAAGAATACGTTGGGTTGTAGGGACAGTCCCAAAGGATCGATTTATCGACCCTTTGTGGCTGTCCTCATAAAACGTATTGAGTGAGATAGAAGGAGACCTGTATAAAACATGTACAAATCAGAAACACAAATTAGAGTCCGCTATGCGGAAACAGATCGAATGGGATATGTTTATTATGGTAACTATGCCGCCTATTACGAAGTTGCCAGAGTAGAGAGTTTAAGGCAGTTAGGATTAAGCTATCGGGATTTAGAGGATAGAGGTATTATTATGCCTGTATTGGAAAACTGTACCAAATATCTGGTTCCAGGCAGATATGATGAGCTTTTAACTGTTAGAGCTATAATAAAAAAGAAACCTGGATTTAAAATTATATTTAATTATGAAATATTTAATGAAGAAAAAGTATTAATTAATACTGGAGAAACAAAATTGGGCTTTATTAATGTTTCTAATAATAAACCATGCAGAATACCTGAAGATATGGAGAAAGCCATGGCAGGATATTTCCTGTAGGGGCAGGTCGCGATCTGCCCCTACAGGGTTACATATTTTTTAATCTGTTTTTCAATCGTTCCTCAATTACATTTCCTTTTTGAGACTTCATGTAATAACTAGCGGCATATATAAATGCAATAGGCCAGAATGCAAAAAATAAAATAATAAACAAAACCACATTAAACTTTTTCCCGGAAGTTTGTTTTTCCTTTAAATTTTTAATAATATTTTGCAGATCTTCTTTTGAAGAAATTATGTTTTCTGTCACAGTGGCCTGATCTGGTTCATTTCCTTCTTGCTGAAAATCTGATGATGATTTTTGGATGGGTGGGGGGGGAGCAATATTAGATGTAGATTCCTTTTTGATAGAGTGAGAATCCGTTTTAGGAGAATGATTATTTTCAGAAGAATAATCATTCTTTTCAAGAGAGACGTGATATATCGTGTCTGTACCTGTTTTAAGCTGTAGTTTTACGTAGGTTCCATCAAAATGGATATTCAGACGGCCAATGTTTGAGAGTTTTTTAATATATTTTTCAATTTGAGGTTTATTCATGTCCAGACTGTGCTGCAGTTGATTAATAGAAATTGTTTTGTACATAACAACAGTATCCAGAATTTTAACCAGAACTTTTTCTTCTTTTCTAATAAGGCGCCCTAAAATTTGTATAAAAATTATAGATCCAAGTAATATTGAAATAATTACAATATGTGATTGTACAAACTCCAGTAAAACTTCCTGAGCATTTTCCGCATCATATATTACATAGGATAATACTGGTTTAAAAATGTATAAGAGTGGAAGAATCAGCAAATAAGATATAACTATAAAGACATCATCCAGTTTATAAAGGTTTTTATTTTTATTCATAGGTTTGCTCCTTTGGTTGTTTTTCCTTTTTTAGTTTTACATATATTAAATATGCAATTAGTACTGCTATTCCCTTATCTACTAAATTTATGAATATACGGGCAATAAATGTAGATGAAAAAACAGATTGTCCAGTCATGAGTATAACCTTTACAATATAATCGACTTCTTCATTTGTAATACCACCAAATACAATTGTTACTATAAGTGCTCCAAGGAATGAGTTAATAAGAGCCGTATATATAATAACCAGGAAAACTCCGAATAATGTTTTAAAGTAGCCTTTTTTTACAAGAATCCCTACCAGCAGACCTGTGGCCATATTTACTACAGCAAATGGATATAGGTACAGAGGGAAGCCCCGAAGTAATTCCTGAAAAAGATTAGTAAACAGACCTGTTAGAATACCTGGAATTATACCAAAAAGTGCTGCTGTTACGGCAGTAAAAATTGTGTCCAGGAACAGAGGTATTCCCAGTTTATCCCCGGCTAAGTTGATTAAACCGTTCAAAATTACAGAGATAAGGACTGTAAATATTATAGTTTTCTTTGAATGGTTCTTAGCATATACAAATAATTTTTGATTCACAAATTCCCCCTTTTGTGCAATTATAGTTATCAGGAGTTGAAGTTGCAAATAAAATTTGAAATAATTAAATTTAAACAGATTATAGCAGGTGTTATTGGGGCTATAATAATATTTATTCTGATCTCTTTTATATTTTTTTCAGCTTTACAAAGTTCCAGTATTTTTGAAATGTTATTACATGATATATACAAAATTAAAATTGATTTAATATCTTTATGTGAATCTAAAGAAGATGATGGTACGGTAAAGTTAGATAGAATATATGCTTTAGATACTATTGATATGCTTGATAAAGGCCTTTTCCGTTATAAAATGGTTTTATCTGAATCAGGAAATAGTGTAGTGGATAGTTTATATTATTTACTAAAAAACAAGCTTATACAGAGTACAAATGATGTTGTTTTTTCTGAGAAAGAGTACTCTGTATTAGAGAAAAATTTAAACCAAATACAATCATATATTCTGGAATCGTCAAGGGAACAGAAAAGAGCTCTAAGTATTTTGTTTTCCCTTTTACTATTAACTGTGGCAATATTTCTTTTCCTTTTTATAATGGCTTCTGTTAGAATAGATAAGGAAAAACGCCTGCACAAATATCAGAGAGATCTTGCAAAAAATATTTCAGAATCTGAAAATAGAATCCATAATCTTCTTTCTTCAGAACTTCATGATGATGTAGGTCAAATGCTGGTATTTTTGAAAATGAAATTAATTGAAACAAATTCCACTTTAAGTAAAGATATTGACCCTATAATAGACAGTGTAAGAAATTTATCACATAATTTAAAGATTCCGGAATTTTCCAGGGGGCAATTAACTACAAGTGTAGAGGAGCTTTTTTCTAAATTTTGCGCTGTTTCCTCAATTAGGGTTGAGTATACGCTTTCTGATTTTCATAACGAATTATATCCTGACTATTACCCTATAATAATATTCAGGGTTATACAGGAATGCCTTCAAAATGCAGTAAAACATTCAAAAGCTGAAAATATAAGAATAAACATGGTTGAATCATCTCCTTTTCTGATAATTCGTTATAAGGATGATGGTATTGGTATAAATGGTAATACTATTGTTCTTAGATCTATAGAGGAAAGGGCAAAACTTCTTAATGCAGAACTTAGGATAGATACAGGAATTAATAAAGGATTGCTAATAGTTATGAAAATACCTTTTGTAAAGGAACAGGATTAAAATGGTAAATAATATACTTATTGTGGATGATCATCCTTTTCTAAGAATGGGTGTACGAACATTTTTGGAAAAAAATTTTAAAGATATCAATTGCTACGAAACAGATTCTGTTTTAAGTACTCAAGAATCCCTAAAGAAGGCTAATTTTAATTTTGCCTTTGTTGATATTTCTCTTGGTGGTGAGGATGGATTGGAACTTGCCGGGTTTATTAAAATTCAGCAGGCCTCATGCAAAGTAATAGTTTTAAGTATGCACAAGGAACCACTTCTTGTACAAAAAGCAAAAGAATTGAATTTAGATGGCTATTTAATTAAGGAAG
>JAOZPU010000153.1:0-1941 GCA_029932585.1 Spirochaetia bacterium
TGGACACAGGGAATGAAAACCGTGTGATCTCTTTTACCATCTTTTTTTCTCCTTTTCCAGCCACTAACCTTTTGTGTCAGCAGTGGGAATTACAAGTTTATTAAGCCAGTTTACAAATTCAAGCTGCCTTATTTCATCACTTAAAACATCATCATCCACAGCATACTGCCAGCGCAGGTTCTTAAGATTTGTATTATTGTAGATAGATTCGAGATCTTCTGAATATTTAACCATCTCATTATGACTAGTAAAATAACCCTGCTTAGTCAACTTTTCTTCTCTGGATAGAATCAGCCTGGCGACTACCTTTAATGTATACTCTGGATGATACTGAGTAGCCCAGAAAGTTCCTTTTTTATGCTTTACTTCAACAGCCTGAACTGGTGTAAAATCGTTAGAGGAGAGAATCTTACTATTTGGGGGCATCTCTGTAATTATATCATCATGACTTATAAAGCCATCAAAAACAGCCGGTTTCCCTTCATACATAGGATGATTTTTTCCTTCTTCTGAAATATGTATTTTCCGGGCAATTCCCATTTCCCGACCCTTTGGATTTGGAGCTACTTTTCCACCTGCTGCATATACTGCCATCTGTGCAGCCCAACAGCTTCCAAACTGAGGAATACCAAGTTCATACGCAGACTTTGATAAATCTACAAGAATGGTAACACGGGGATCATGGTCATGATAAACAGTCAGGTTGCACCCTGGCCACAAAATACCGTCATATATCTTCAAGTCATCACCCTGGGGTAACTCTACTCCGGGATCACTGGTATAAAACAAATCGTAGTCTGCATTCGGCATATGCTGCAGCAGAAGATCTGCATACAAAGTGCCAGCACGAGTTACGCCAAATTTATCAAATACTTCCCTGCTTTCTTTTGGATAGCTATCTGAAATTAGAAATTTAAGTTTACCTGCCATCTATATTTTTCTCCTATTAACAATACTACTTTTCCAATAACTCAAGGGCATCCCCCCATACTTTAAGGGCCCCCTTGTGACTCCCCCTGTGAAGAGGATTTATATAACCACGAATCTTATTTCGATTATCTCTTAATTCACATCTAATCCAATTAGAATCTCCTTTCCAGACCCTTTTAATAACAGCTCTATCACCTGGAAGAACATTCTTTTCTTCTACTAATATTCCATTTTCAATAACTTTCAAAACAACCTGTTCCGATTCATCTTTTAGTGCCAAAGAAAATTCCAGATCCAGATCATTACAATTCCCGACATCTGTTCCAGGCAGAATTGTTATACCATCTGATGTATAATTAAAATCACATTCAAGATCAAGAAAAATTTCAACTGAATGATTTTTTACACTATTAAGAATCGAGGAAAGGGAACCCGTTTTTGCAAAAACTTTAGTTACAGGCTGTGCAAGCTGAGAATTTGAATACTTTGTATGAGTATCACTTCCTCCAATTCCGGTTATTCTATATCCGTCATTCCACAATATATCAATCAGAGCAAATGCTTTTTCATTTGCATCTCCGAGATTTTTATCGTAAGGATCTGTTATTATCTCAATGGAATCAATCCATGAAAGGGGCAGATCATTGTACTGCCATTGCCAGGGCACCATAAAAGGATGGTTTATAGACAGAAGCGCTCCGTTTCCCCTGAAATCCTTTATAAATTTTTCAAGATCACTCCAGGCCGGTGCAGGTCCTTTGGAGATAACTCCTTCGGGGATAAACCTAAGCCCAGGTACATTAAAATGCCCTATTTTTGTTGTCAGCTCATATCCGGGAAACACATTGAATCCTTTTTTTTCAGCAAATCCTGTTGCAAGGATATTATGCTCAGTAATAAAAAAGAAATCGAGATTTTTTTTAATTCCTTCATCGATAAGATCTACAGGTTTTGCAGAGCCGTCTGTCAGAATTGAATGGACATGAAAATCACCTGAAAGCCATTTCTCAT